>CAKUWM010000427.1 GCA_934699305.1 uncultured Saprospiraceae bacterium
GGCTTGTTGGCTTGTTGGCTTGTTGGCTTGTTGGCTTGTTGGCTTGTTGGCTTGTTGGCTTGTTGGCTTGTTGGCTTCATAATTTTAAGTTTAGGGTAAAAGTAAGCAATGATTCTTAAATTTTGTTGTTTTCTTAGGGAAATAATTTTGTCCTTGCGCCCTCGTTGGTTCTTATTATTAATTTAGTTCTAATTTCTCGCCTTTGTTGGTCTTTTGACCAACAAAATATTGAAGACGGAACGCTTTTTTTGATGCTCCCGCTTATGGGTTGTTTTGATGAGGGTAGAGTTCTCTATGACGCAGGTCATTTTTAGCTTTAATTTTAAATCGTACATTTGCAACCTCGAAACTTTTATGATAAATTTCCTGTTTTATTAACAGTCGGGCGCGTGAGCGTAACGAGAAACAAAAATATTATACCCATGAAAAAGTTTTTATTATTTACTATAATAATCCCTGCGCTTGTTTCCGGCTGTTCTAAAATAAATTCAGATATACCGGAACCTTCCGAAAATGGGAAAGAGATTTATGAATTTGAAAGTATCCGATTCTTCCTGGAACCAGGAGATGAAATTCAGGACACCATTCAACACCGTTTGGATGAGATTTCCATAACCAACCGTTCAGGTATCAAACAGCCGGATGCTGTACTCTATCCGTATCAGGCTATAAGAGACTATTTTTCGATGGATTTTGACGAAGGCCAACCGGCTGCCCTGAGAGATGCAGTTTATCCTGATTCAATAAGTATTCCTTACAACGTTTTATCGGGTAAGCTATATTATCTGGCAAATCATCGGATAAACATTGGCCGTGTTCCGGGTACAGCAGTTATAAAGCCACAGCTTGCTTATACCGAAATAAAACTATCCGTTGCGCCAATGGTTAAAATTTCAGTTACCGGTACCTACCACCGGCTGAACTCACATGCGCGGTTTGAAGCATGGTATCGCGGAAAATCTACAGGGAAAACTATCAAAGCTACCGGGAAGTGGAATAGTTCTATCGCTACTACCCAATCTTTCAATGGCAGCGAATCGGTTACTATATATAATAGCCCAATTGAGTAACTGTGGATGGGACAGATTTCCAACCGTGGGAGTTTTATGGTCCGCATTTTATGGGTATATTTGGATTAAATTTTATACATGTTAACAACAATCAGGGGAAGATATCAGGACGGGAAAATTATCCTTTTAGAAGAAGCGCCGGTGACTGGTTCGGCAGAGGTGCTGGTGACGTTTACAGGAATTTCAAATTCTTCTGGTTCACCCAAGCCGGCTACCTCCAAACAGCGTAGTGCCGGTTATGCTAAAGGCACCTTCACTTATATTGCACCCGATTTTAATGAGCCTCTTGATGATCTTAAAGATTATATGTGATGGATTTGTTGTTGGATACACATACGTTGATCTGGTACAATGAAAACGAATCATTGCTTTCTTCCGAAATATCTTCATTGATTAACGACCTGGATAACGAAATATTTGTCAGCATTACTTCTTTTTACGAAATAGCAATAAAAATAAATATTGGAAAACTGAAAACAGGTAAAAGTTTTACTGGATTTTATAAGAAGACGTTGGACAACAACATCAGTATCCTCCCAATCAAAGAAACTCACTTGTCACGTTATATTGGCCTCCCTTTATTTGAACAACACCGCGATCCTTTCGACCGGATGATTGTTGCCACAGCAATCGAAGAAAACCTGACTATTGCTACTACAGATAATAAATTCAACCTTTATAGGAATATCGTACCTGTAATTTGGTAAAATCGGACAGAACAAAAAAATAATTAAAAATAAATTTGGCAGAATAAAAATTCCCCTTATCTTTGCACTCCGTTTGCGAAAAACGGTTAGTTCTCTGATAAGAAAAATCAAATAAGTTTGGCCGATGCAACCATTTATGAGCGTGCTGGGTCTTACCTTTAACTACACTAATAATGATTACTGTTTCTTACTGTAATCCGCTTATATATCCTTCTTCAGCAATTATTTTTTCTAAAAATAATTTCCCCAACAATAGCTGAAATCAAAATAAAAGTTGTATCTTTGCAGTCCGCCTAAAAAAAATGGGCACAGCTCTGTGAGGAAGTAAATTTGAAAGTTTTGAAAATAAATTTGGCAGATTCAAAAAAGGTTTTACCTTTGCAATCCCAAATCGAAACGGCCGGTAATAAAAGGCCATGAGTTCTTCAAAAAAATCAGTTAAAAATGATATCGCGTTCAAGGCGCACCTGGCGGTTCAAATCCGCAAATATCAACAGTTTCAGAAAATTGGTAATTTATTATCATGTCTGAAAAGTTCTTTGAAAGTTTGGAAACAATAGCACAATTCTCTCCGCCTCGGCGGGGAACGAAAGGTAAGTCAAAGCGAAAACAATTCGATTTGACACGTTAATTTTCTCTTGAGAATTTTAAATGTCAGTATCAAAACTCATTTACAACGGAGAGTTTG
>CAKUWM010000428.1 GCA_934699305.1 uncultured Saprospiraceae bacterium
ACTATGTCAAGTTTTTTACTTCCTAGAAAAAAATATTTTTTGAGAGTTTTTTATCCTTAGGTATATATTATCGATTTCCTACGGATCATTTCTCAAGTTGAAATATTGTTGAAATTCTATTCAATTGGATTGACTATTTTAATACTTACCGGGCCCAGCAATCCTGATTTTATCAACGGCACCTGTGCCCAGGGAACATATATCTTGTTCAGGCCCGGAATATTGGTTGCATTAATATTCGTTGCCACATTCTTTTCGCCTGTTATTGCATCTCCTGTCAGCCTGTTTGACCATGTGTTGGCTACTTCTATTGTCATAGTATTATCTCCCGGTTTGATTATATCTGTCACTTCAAACCAATAAGGTTTTGTCCAGGCAATTCCCAAATGTGTATCGTTTAAAGTCACATCGCCTATTTTGGATATCTCACCTAAGTCGATAAATATCTTTTGTCCTTCTTTTTTGAAAGTTGAATTAATGTCATATTGGAACGTTTTTTTATAAGTGGCTGTTCCTGAGAAATATTTTATTTTTTCATTAGTTGATTCAGTCCAGGAAATTAATTCAGGAAAGATTACTTTTTCGGGTATGCCAACTATTTTAGGAAAGAAAAGTTCCCAGGCTCCGTTTATTGTCTGTATTCCTACTTGATTCTCTATTGTGCTTTTCTTATTATTTTTACTCAACTCAAATGCGCCGTCGTTTAAAATATAGGTTTTATGGTTGTATGTGTATAGCTGACTATTGGATTGGCTCAGACTTCTGATTTGATCATACTTAGGGTTGTCTGTCCCCTCTCTGAATACATAAAAAGTAGCTCCGTATGGAGGAAGAGTTATGGGAATGCTCACAGATGTATCATCTGATTTATAAATATCTAATGTAGTGGTTTCGCCTGTTTGTGGATCCCATATTTCGGGGATTTTATTTCGTTGACGGAAGTCAACATTTTTAGAAACCCAATGATCTTTTGTGTTTCTGATGAAATAAAAATCCAAATCGTTTTTTTTATAATGAATATAATCTAAATCGTTAAATTCAAATCCCGGATAACTGATATCAGGTTGAACATTCATTTTCTTTAACGCATTTAAAGGAGTTTCATCAGTCATAACAAAGCCGCTTTTATTGTTTCTATCCCATAATTTATCAATGAGTTTCTGTGTATCGTTATTGTTTTTTACAGATGTTCTTTGAGGTTTTTCACCAATAATTTTTGCTCCCTGTTTTAAAAGCTCTTCGATTTTCAATAAAACATCCGGATGCATCTCTTCCTCTGGCTCTAAATATAAAAGTTCAAAAACAGCGCCGGACGGTAATTTGATTTTTTTATTCTCAACTGTTAATTTCGTGAATATTTCAGTATTAATAACTTCATAATCATATCCTGCGCCGACAGCAAAACGGCTGTTCTTGTGGCCTGTAAAATTAGGTGTTCTGTCGCCATAATAATAAAGTACATCTGCAAAAAAATCCGATTCCTGAAGAATGTACGAAACGCGTGACAGATAATCGTTAAACGGTTTTGTTTTCGGGAACCAGATGTTTTTATCATTATAGTGCGTGCCTGCATAATAAACGCTGCCGGGTTCCTTTAAATTACCCGGAAAATGCGTAAACCCGTGGAAAACAACTCTATTCATTCCTTCGCAAAAAGCTCTGTCGCCGTAAGGCTTCATGTCGGCCGGCGATTCTTGCCAGTGCTGAAAAGTGGTGAAAGCTTCTTGTTCTACAATTTTCCGCTGGTAAATATGAGATGCAGCGGACACCTCCTTAACCATTCGCAGAACATCTATACCATCTTTATTCAGCCTGTTGTGATTAATCCAAAATTCTCCTCTCGGAATATCAATTGCACCTAAAGATTTCAGGGGTTCAACCGGAACATTATGAAGTGGATAGCCGGGGCCACCTGATTCTGAATTAATTTTTAATCCATAACTATTCGATATTTCTTTCGCTTTCCGATAAAAATTATTAATCATCAACTCAGACAAAGTTTTCTGAAAATCACTCTGAAACTTTTTAGTTACTGAAGGCTGGTATAAGTCTTTATTAAATAGTGAGGGTAGGAATTTATGTATATCGTAACTGTGCATTTCTTTAAAAACTTGTGGTAAAGTAGGAGTCCATGTCATTCCACGAGCTTCGTAGCTTGCCAGATACAAACTTTTTAACGCAGAATTTTCAAAATTCGGAATAATTGTTTTTAGTTTCCTAATGATATAATCAAAATGCATCTGCGTGGCATCGGCATCGAAATGGTCAATGATTGGCCCAATCGAATTTGGACTTGGCAACATCAATTTTTCAGTTGAATTGGAAGTTATAAAACGATAAATATCCCAATCTCCTTCAGGTGCCTGCCAATTCAATATTTCAGTCTGAGAATCAAAAAATCTTGTAACATCAATAATCTTTGCTGTGTCGCCAATAATTTTGTTTGAAGGTAAAGCTACTAT
>CAKUWM010000429.1 GCA_934699305.1 uncultured Saprospiraceae bacterium
CGTACAGTTAACCGCCTCAGGTGGATCATCCTATCTATGGAGTGGACCAAACGGATTCCACAGCACCGACCAAAATCCTTTGATTTACAATGCATCGTATTTAGCCCAGGGAACTTATGTCGTTTTAGTAAAGAATGAAGGAGGTTGTGAATATGCATATTTTGTGTATTTAGCCGCTCAAAACAACAATTTTGGCACCAATACTCAATCTAATTTAAATATTGAAATGCCACAATTATTCCCTAACCCTACAAGCAATTATATTGTTATTACCGACAAGAGATTAGGCGATTTTGAATATCGAATTGTGGATAATTCAGGATTGGTTGTTCTTCATGGAATAAGTTCTGCCGGAAAGGAAATCAATATCCATTCTTTGAATAATGGAACATATTCAATTATTTATTCCTTTGATGAGCCAGAAGCAAAAAGGTATATTAATACTTTCATTAAAGTTAAATAAATATATCCATTTTAATCTAAATTCCGCAATAGACAATGCATAATCGATATAAGACTCATAATCAGTACTATACGGTTTTTCAAAACCTTCACTGCTGAATGTATGTTTTAAACTAACTTAAGTAGATTACTCTGACAGGTCCGGTCTAACAGCCGGATCTTTTTTTAATACCCTTTTATACCATCTATTGAAAAAGCTCTGCTGTCCAGTAATCTGCCATCAACTTACCCTCAAATGTCAGTTTGAATCTTTCTCCATTTTTTTCAACGATACCCAACTTAATCATAGACGCAACTTTTTCTTGAAAATAAGAAATATAGCCGGAATTTATCTGCCGAATGTCGCTCAAACCGACACCCCATATGGTTCTTAGTCGGGTCAGCATCAACTCATTATAAGCCATTTTTTGAGTTATCAGTTCAGATGTAAATGCGACTTCATTAGCCTCGATAAATCTTATATACTGTTGATTGTTGGCAACATTCCAGTATCGGTGATCAGCGTAATAAGAGTGTGCCGCTGGTCCAATTCCTATATATGGAATTCCCAACCAATAATTACTATTGTGGATGGCGTATTTATTAGGCTTTGCAAAATTAGACACCTCGTATTGATCGTAACCGTGCATGGAAAGGACATCATGGGTAATAGTAAAATGTCTAACCGATTTATCTTCATCAGGCGCTATATCAATACCCTTTCTAATGCTTTTATACAAAGGCGTTTTTTCTTCAACTGTTAAGCTATATGCGGAAATATGAGGCACTTCCCATTCTATCAACTTATTTAAATTATACATATATTTTTCATCGCTCAAAAGAGGGAATCCAAAAATCAAATCTGTCGAAATGGCATCAAATCCGGCATCCATCGCCATTGGAACACAGCGTAAAGCTTGTCCCCTATCATGTGCCCTATACATCCATTTCAAGTCTTCATCAAAAAAAGATTGAATACCGATACTAAGTCGCTGAATACCCATACCCTTCAATCCATTCAAATATGTTTTATTTAAATCATCCGGATTAGCTTCTAAAGTAACCTCTTGAACATCTTGTACATCAAAGCATTTGTAGATTACCTCAAACAATGAATCAAGGTCTTGTAAGGTTAAGATGGATGGGCTTCCTCCGCCAAGATATATCGTATTTAACTGTGGCCTTTCAAATTGGGCAGACCGACGAATAATCTCAAGTTTCATGGCATCTAACATACGCTCCTTATGCGTCAAAGATGTAGCAAAATGAAAATTACAATAATGGCATGCCTGCTTGCAAAACGGAATGTGTAAATATAAGCCCCCTTTAAAGTTCACTCAACCCTCCTTGTGATGTTTCAGGGTCATTTACTATTCCTGCTAAATAGTCCAATTGATCATAAAATTCCTGACCATATCGACGTATGAGTGCATTTTTAACAAATTGGTACAATTTAATTTTAGGTCTTCCGGGGACATTACAAGAGTTCCGACAAATAGACCATCTATCGTAATTTAGTGCATAATCCGCACCATTTTTGTCAAACACAACCCTTACAGGATACAGGTGACAACTCTCAGGCTTTGGCCAATCCACTACGCCATCCCGCCATGCTTGTTCAATCCCGCAGCCGGCGATACCATTCGCATCACGTGTCATAAAGACACAAGCTCCATCCGGCAACAAAGTCGTCCCATAAGCCTGCATTTCGTCAAAATAAGTATATGGCCCGACCTTTTGTAATAAAGCATTTGACTCTTCTGACAAATAGGGCGCGACCTTATCTTTCAATCCTTCAAAGATAGGTAACTCCTTTTTATCAAGAGGCGCACCAAAGTCGCCCTCCCAACAACATGCGCCCTTACAAGCATTTAAATCACAAGCAAAATGCTCCTTCACCACCTCGTCACTGACCAAAAGATCGCCTACCATCAACATATTTTCCAACTTTTTTCAATACAAAGATACATGATTAAATGCCATTGTTTTATAAATCTCTGATAGATGTAAGGG
>CAKUWM010000430.1 GCA_934699305.1 uncultured Saprospiraceae bacterium
CCAATTTCCAATTTCCAATTTCCAATTTCCAATTTCCAATTTCCAATTTCCAATTTCCAATTTCCAATTTCCAATTTTAATATTTCTATTTTTCAATTTTGCAAGTGTACACTTGTATAGCCAGTCAGCAATTATTTCAGGACCAAATGAACTCGAAGTGGGAATTCCTGCTAATTTTACCGTTACTTTTACTCCTTCAACTAATACAAAATTGCAACAGGTGGCAACTCATTTTCAGTGGTCTATTCCGAATTTAGGCACTGAAGGACAGGGTCAAAGCAATATTAAAGGGTATATCAAATCCTTGAGTGAAAACCCACCATTTAAATTGAACCCGACGAGTACCAATACATGTACCATTCCGATTCAGTTGGGAGATTTGTTTAATGAGGCGACTTCTGATATAATTGAAGTAACTGTTTTTTATAATTATAAAAACTCTAACGGCGATATAGAAAATACAACTTGTTCTGCAACAAAATACATAAGTTATCGTAGAGTATTCGATCCCAACATATCACCTACGGCCATCCAAAAGTGTTGCACTCAGCTATTTCTTTGTGTGGCTACCGGAGCACAAGATGCCAATGTATTCAACTGGACAGTCAGTAACTCTGTCATACAATCCGGGCAAGGAACTAACCAGATAGTAATAGCACCCAATGTTACTGGTAATATTAGTGTCACTTGTGTAGCTTCACGTTCTTATGCGGTTGCGGCATATACCAGAACGACGGCACAAATTATTGATAGGGTAGATCCGGAGGTGATTATCGTAGGAGACGATTTTATCTGTAAGGGTGAAGAAAAAACATTTTGCATCAAAGATTTTACTAACTTATGTGGTGTGACAGGCATCGCATGGAAAATACCAAACAATTTATCAATAATTAGAGGTGACAGTACGGAGTGTATTACGGTAATTCCTAACCAATTTGTTCCGGATAGCGCCACCGGTCAAATATCAGTTGAATACTCCTTTGAAGGCGGCTGCAAGGTTTCAGATCAACACAATTATACCATATATTCAAGTGGAGTTCCACCAGTGCCCTCGGGAACAATTTATGCAACAATTTCTACGGAAGCCTCAGACTGCCATGGCCCTTATATCGTTAGCTTCCAAGCAAACAACCCATATACCAATGGAATTACCACCATAACACCCAGAATAGTAAGCTTTGAAGATGATCCGATACATGGTCAAAGACCCAAGAGAATAAAAGTATGCTATGTCAATCTTTGTTATGATACAATGTTATGTACCACATTTCTTCTTTACCCACCTGCTCCATGTCCACCATCACAGTACTTTGTTGTAGGGAATCAAAAGAGTATCATAGCTTCATCGCTGCAAGGTACATCGATGAAATTGGAAGAGGATGCAATAACAAATACTTTAGCCAATATAAGTTCTATTACCTCTCGAAATGAGAATTTTACTATTTATCCGAATCCATTTACAGATTATCTCCAAATAAACTTACCTCCTAATTTTACGGGAATGATAAAAATCAGAGACTTGAATGGGAACAGTGTGTATGACCGAAAAATTATGGATTGCAATCAAGTAACATTAGACGTAAGTAAGATTTTTAGTAAAGGGATATATATTTTATCCATCACTTCCGAACAAATATACTATATTACCCCTATAATAAAGTATTAGCATTATGAAGCCTTTTAAATTAATATTAATTATTATCATTCTGATGATGATTCAGTCCAAGGTATCCGGTCAACGCGACCATAGAGTATGGACGGTAGGAATGACGTATCAACCATTTCTTTATTGGGCGTATAATAAGGGGGAGTCACAATATATGCCAAATCAATACCCTATAAAGCCGGGAAAATTTAATGGTAAGGCGCTTGGAGTATGGTTAGACTATAAGTTGTCTGATAATATAGACTTGAATGTTGAGTTAACATATTCAATGCAAGTTCAAAAATATAAATATTCTTCTGGGTTCACACAAATAGATTCAGTCAATAAAGAGTATCATTTTGGAGATGATGTAATTAATACTTATGAAATTATAAAAATGCCAATCATAATAGGGCTTAAACAAGAAATAGTGTATGACAGTGGGGTAAAGATAGGACTTTATTTAGGTCCCCAACTATCCTATTTAATGAAATATTCACTTGAGTATTTTCAGCATCCTAAGGTAGATATTTATAAGCCTGGGACTGATCAGAAAATTGGATTTTATTTTGATCGAGATTCAGTGATTAATTATAAAAAATATGAAAAATATAATCTTTACCAAGAATATACAGGTTACTTTTCAGATACAACAATAATAAGAAGAATTAAACAAAAGAAAGGACTCAAAGATTTTACAGTAGGTGTTGTGGGGGGGGTAGAGATTTCAAAAGAATTTTTTGATGTAATCTCTATAAGAATAGGGAGTAGAGTAGAGTATGACCTTACCCGTATGGAA
>CAKUWM010000431.1 GCA_934699305.1 uncultured Saprospiraceae bacterium
GCTAGACCGTATGCATTGCCACCATAAGCATTGTAATCTGAAATAAAATCGTTGATGCAATAGCTCCTTTGGTAATCAATCTTGGAGCGTAAATCATTTACTCCTGTATGTTTTTCAATCCTGGAAAGTATTTCTGTCAAATACCGTTCTCTAATGGTCTGGTCATCATTTATCCCAATAGCCAATGGCATCAAAAGAAACAGATTTTCTTTGCCTTCTGGTGCAACGGTATCATCTGTTTTTGATGGGCAACAAACATAAAAAAGAGGCTTTTCCGGCCATTTCTTCTCGCCATAAATACAATCAATGTGTTCGTCTAAATCATTTTCAAAGAAGAGTGTATGATGTTTCAGGTTGGGAATAATTTGATTGATACCTAAATAATAGATCAAACTTGACGGTGCAAATGTTCTGCGTTGCCAATATGCTTCAGAATAATTTCTGAGGTCTTTATTTAAAAGCGTTTCTGTATGATGATAATCCGAAGAAGCAATTACAATATCGAATTCATAGGTCTCGCCATTGATAGTTAGAGATCTTACATTACCATTTTGTGTATTTATGCTTTCAACGGTTTTGTTAAAATGAAAAGTCGCACCTTGGTTTTCGGCTACTTTTTTCATCGCCAATACCAATTGATAGAAGCCACCTATAGGATAATGCGTTCCTAAGGCATAACCCCCATAGTTCATCAAACTATACAATGCAGGAATATTTTTTGGAGAAGCACCCAGAAAAATCACAGGAAACTCCATCAATGTTCTTAATTTTTCACTTTTGAAGTATTTAGCAACATAGGTTCTGAAGTTCGTCAGCAAATCCAATCTCAATGCACTTTTAGTTATTTTAGGAGAAATGAATTCTGACCAATTATGGCAAGGCTTATTCACGAAATCCTGCATACCGACTTCATATTTGAATTTAGCCGATCGCATAAATTTTTCTAATTGTAATCCTGCACCCTTTTCAATTTTTTCGAACAAGATTTTTAATTCCTCTAAACTTTCAGGAACACTGATTTTCTCTTGTGAAAAAATCAATTCAAACTGTGGGTTTAATGAAATCAACTCGAAGAAATCAGAAGTTTTATAGCCGAAATCAGCAAAAAAACTTTCAATAATATCAGGCATCCAGTACCAACTTGGTCCCATATCAAAAACGTAACCTTGTTGGGTAGAAAATTGCCTTGCTCTTCCTCCTGGTCGGTCGTGTTTTTCAAATACGTGAACTTCGTTTCCCGTTTTTGCCAAATAGGCACTTGCAGTCAATCCTGAAAAACCCGAACCAATAACGGCTATTTTTTTCTTCATCACCTTCTATCTTTTAAAACTTCACTCAATAAATATTCGGGTTCAATATTTTTATCATAGATCGGTTGATGAAAATCATTAAGCTTATTGAGCAACCTGATCAATTCCATTTTTTCGTTATGGGTTAAATCGCCTGTAACGATTTCAGTTGCTTTTCTGATTTTGTCCATTTGCTTTTCTAAAACCTCAAGCCCTTTATTGCTGATGCTTAAAACCTTACTTCTTTTGTCGGTCTCAGAGTCGGTTTGATTTACCCAACCTTGCGCAATCAACCGGTTGATAACTTGCATTCCCGCAGGTTTTTCATGAACATTCTTTTTTATTAAATCCATTTTGGTCATTTCTCCGAAAGCTTTTAGGTTAATGAGGTAGATAAGATCTTCCTGTGTAGAAAAATCCGATCCGAATATGGCGGACTTGGAATAACTCTTGGCATATCTGTTCATATGGACAATTAAAGTATTAATGACACTTTCTGCACTACGTCCCTTTTCTTTTCCATCCCAATTAGGTTCATTATTTTTTTCTTCACCTTTATAATTGGCAACTATCCATCTTTTAAAACCTTCTATATCATTAGGGTATGTTCTTCCTTGAAGAATATCTTCTTCAAATTCCTCAAGCAGATTGACAACATTTTTTAAAATATCATATTTCATATCATTATATTAGTTCACAAATATACTATATTCAACGTATTAAATGTATAAATTTATACTAAATTCTTTGCGGGTTTATTTTTAGCAATACAAGACTCTTGGTTAGGTCGGTAGTATATATATATTATGAGGATGTAATTAGTGGATGAAACGGCAATAATGTATCATTCAATTTATTACCGAAAATTAGCTAATAATAAATATTGGAGGTGAATCTTATAGAAAGAAAAGAAATAAAAGCTTACCCAAAAACCATATGGACTGTTTAACAAATCAGGTAGAAATAAAACAATGGTTGGTTGTTGACAAAAGCGACTGGGTAACCACAAGTGAAGATACTCATACCAAAAAAAGCCAAAAGGTACCCTTTGGATTCAAATGGCGCCTTTTGGCTTTTGTTTGTGACCCTACGGGGAATCGAACCCCGGTTTCATCCGTGAAAGGGACGTGTCCTAACCGCTAGAC
>CAKUWM010000432.1 GCA_934699305.1 uncultured Saprospiraceae bacterium
TTTTTATATAATTGTACGATCTTTTAAAGTGGCACGGTTTGACCGAAATCACTGGCACCATCACTCCGAAATACCCATTTGGAACAGGCTCAAAAGGAAACAGCGGTAGCCATAGTTCAGAAATTACAGGGAACCGAATTATTCAGCTTACTGGAAAATTCCATTGAGGGTGCTTCCCGAAAAATTGCCGAGCTTTTGGATAGCACACTTTCATCTGAAAGCGACGACGGTTCTTCCACCTTGCGGAAAAGTGATTTGGGTGATTTTGACATTGGGGAGTTTGTCTGAAAAGACGGCTCCCTTTTGTCTTTTTAAAGGCGTTGCAGCCTGATAAAAACAAACAGTACAGATATGATTAAGAAAGACGACCCTGATTATATATTCGAGGAATATAAAGGGCATACCATAGCAAGCCACAAAAATAATGTTGTTGGCAAAGACATTAATAATCTCATCATTGTTTACCGTTCAGATGAGTTCCCTAATCACGGGTTTATTATTGGGCTTGATGATAGCAAGCTGTCAGGGGGCAGAAAGTCCGTACCGCACAACATAGATGATGCCAAAAGCTACATTGACTGGATAGTAAGTATTCAACAGAAAAAGGAAGAGATAAAGCCGACAAATAATATCGTTGACCAAGAAGCCTACGATTTGCGTGTAAACAAAGGGATGCTGCCAACGATAGCTATTGCAGGGCATATATTCTATGTGGATATTCGTATGGATATGCTGCGACCTAAAGATGATTTCCTTTCAAAAGGTATTGTGTTCTCGGATATAGCCAACTACTATGATGAAGATAAAAGGACTTATACCATTCCCTACAATCCGAAAACACACGAATTTCAGGAACCGGATTACCGCACTATCAAAGAGCTTCCCAAAGATTTAATTGCTGTGCAATTTCCCTCCGAAAGACTGCTTGACAGGATTGGATGGAACAGGCACTACGGATTTGAATTGACACACGGACTGGCAAAGCAGGGCTTGAAATTGCAGTTTGAAGCGAAGCAGATACCCTGGGAAAAAACCTTTCTTGTTGGTTTGATAAAAAGCAACAAGAAAGAAGAAAAGAACCTGCAAAATACTACCGAAAAACAACAGCGAACCCAACCAAAGAAAGGTAAACCGAAAGGTAGAAAAATGTAAATCGGCGCACCGATAACCGAACGTCAGACCGTAAAAAGTTTGGCGTTTTTTAAATACTGGAACTATATTTTTATGCTCCTGCTATTTTTGTAAATTTTGGAGTATCAAATTTTGGTGTCGTTTTGGGTAAATCTACTTTGACCGATATAGGCATTGGAAAATCAACGCCCATTATAATTGCTTCGCCGGAACCCAACGAAGGCAAAAAAGAAAGTGTTTCTTTATTCGCTGTTGAGCAAGCACTGGCTATTGCTTCTTTATCTTGATAGTTAATCAATCTATGAGTAATAAATGTTCCCATCTGACTAAGTGTGCCAACTGGAATATCTCTCGGCATTTGTGTTGATAAGCATAAAAACAATCCATATTTACGGCTTTCTTTGGCAATATTATCAAAAGCATTTAATTCTGTACTTTCAAAATATTCATCCTTGACCTTTTTATTTAGGAACTGATGTGCCTCATCTACACATAGTATCAATGGCTTTTCTCTAAAAGCGTTTGTTCGTGCTTTATTCAATAAATATCTACCCAATGAATTTGCTAAAATCTCCCTAACCTGAAAATTGTATGGTACGTTCTCAAATCCAATTCTTAAGACGTTTAAATCAGGATTATCTAAAAACTCATTTATTTTTGTGATTAGATTATTCGTCGTCGGTGCATTAAATCCAAACATTCCGGAGTAGTCGTTGTCAGATATGACATTGTTGACACGCATTATCAAACTTGTCGCATTGCCGTAATTCCTTTCATCTCTATTAGCTGCCCAACGGTCGTTGAATATCTGAAAACATTCATTACCGATTTGTCTGTGAAGCAGGTTAATACCAAAATTGTTTATAGAGAAATCTTCGACTATCGCTTTATAAGTAAAGTAGGCATTATTGTAAGCGGCAGTCAAATTTCCTTGCTTCACAACTAATCCATTATTTAATATTACTTGTTGCCCCCGGAATGTAAAGCTGTCATTAGTTCCATCATTATTATGCCCGTTATTGGGAATATTACTCATTAAACAATGGGCTACTTTCAAAGATTTTATTGCTTCCAGTAAAACGGGTTGCTGAACCTGTCCAGATGGTCTGAACAGGACAAATAAATCATTTATAGTTAAGTTTTGATAAGGAAAATAACTTTCCGAAATAAGAATGGAATGTGTAACTTTTGGATGTGTGTCGAATGTAGAATACTCTCCCGTTGGGTCTAAAATAATTGCTTTCGCTCCTGTTTCTATTACTCCCTCCAAAAACTTGCTGATGGTATAACTTTTACC
>CAKUWM010000433.1 GCA_934699305.1 uncultured Saprospiraceae bacterium
TGACTCAAGTGTTTGACAGTCCATAGGTTGTGACGATTATTTGCTGTCAGGTTAAGTATGTTCTTCTAAGGATTTATGCTTAAGTTTTAAAAAATAGCCCACTTTGAATAGCGATTTGTGGTTGTTTATACCATTAAATAGTGGAAACGATATAATGATTTAATTGCCTGATTGTCAAACAGTAAGATCTTGACTTGAACCCGGGATCTCCAGGTTATGAAGGCAACTTAGAAATCTGTGAGCCCAGTTTTTATAAGGGTTTCAAGCCTTTGCTATTTTTGATCGTGTTCCAACTCGTGTTCAGTTTCGTGTTCACTTTTGTTCCTAAAAATACCTAATTAATGTAGGTAAATAGGTGCGGAATAAACAAAATATTTCAGTGAAATCTTAGAGGAAAAATGAGTGTATTAAAATAGAATTTGTCTCTTTTGACTAAATTATTTTAAGCTTTAATTCCTATTAAGCTCAATAAGTTTTTATGAATCTTTAGCAAATATGTTATTTGAAGTTTTTGTTTAACTTGTGCATCTATTGAATTAAAATCTTAGAATATGGAGAGGCAATTTATAATTAAAGGAGCCGTATAGATGGAAGAGAAATTTAAAAAATGGGTTTCGGAATTTGAGAATAAGGCAGAAGGCACTGTCTATAGTTACTCTAAAGCAATTAATAATATTTCTGAACATTATTCTCAGCATAAGGGTTCTCCTATAAATATTTTTGAAACATCAGATTTCGAGACAATTCAGAATTTAATAAGTCATTATGATTTTGGTGGGAAATATGAGGATTTTGGAAATAAAGGAAATAGAACCTACATCAATGGTTTAAAAACCTATGCACGGTTTTTGAGTAACACACCAAAAAAGACAGGCTCTCGGTCAAGTAACAAGTTTAGCAACAGGGTAAATAGTAACGCTACAAGTAGTTATAATGACCTTCTGAACAAATTTGATCTTACTTTAAAAGATGAGGCCATAACTATGAGCATTAGTTACCAACTTTTTTATTGTTTGGAAGTTTCAATCCGAAGCCTTATTAAAACCACCATGGAAAACAATTACGGAAAAGAGTGGTGGCAAAAGGTAGATGTTCGTGTTAAAGACAATGTTAAAAACAATCTCAGATATGAATTGGATATGCCTCATTCAAAAAGGTCTGATAATAATATAGATTATACCACCTTTGGAGATCTTCGTAAAATTATTAACTCTGACTGGCCAGTGTTTGAAAGCAAATTCAACAGAAATTTAAACTCCGTCAACGAAGTAATGATCAATCTTAATCGATTAAGAGTTTCCATAGCTCATTGCACGCCATTGGTTGATAAAGAGGTCAAAAGGTTAGAGATATATGTTGATGATTGGTTAGAATTATTAAATGATGATTAATTTACAAATCGCCGTATAATTGGCAATGATAAATATCGACTATTCTATTTTCTTTTATGTCAAAAAATAATGCGAACTCATTTTTTGAATTGTTTCCAATAAACCTACACACAGGCTGATCACAATTACAGCCCAAACAATGATCCAAATCTAACTTCAGCTCTGTATCTCCCATAATTTGATGCTCAATAAAGCGATTCTTTAATTTCAATACAAAACTTGTTTTCCCAATATCCTCATAGTCAATGTCATCATCCAATAAGTCAAACAGGTTATTGGAATCCATACGCATAATAGCATGACAAATTAAAGTGAAATAATTCACTTTTTCATGAATAGTTAAATCCTCTAACTTTATAATTCCAATTTCTTTCATATCTACTAATTTTAAGCAAATATCAGAGGGAATTATGCAATTAACGTGCATGGCTAAAATTTTTGATAGTTTCTACGCTTTATAAATATATAGTTCCTATTTTTAAGCCCCTAACATTATTAAAAGCTTAATTTTTAATTTGAACTAACCCCATGGCAACTAATAAACATGCCCAAATCCGCTATACCATATTAGACCGCTGTTTCAGTAACTTTAATCGTTTATATGACTATGATGATCTTTTAAATGAGGTCAATCAGGAGTTATATGAATTGGGAACAGAAGGTGTGAAACTTCGTCAACTGCAATACGACATTGACCACATGAAATCTGATGCTGGTTGGGCTGTTTCTGGGGGCCTGCGTTACTAGTCCTGAGTTCCCCATTCCCTCGAGCGCCGAGCCCAAGCGTTTCATAGATCGTGATGTCTGGGGGATCCTCCCCGCACACGACACCGTAGAACTCATTCTATCGGGTGGCGAACGCGCTGGTATCGCCGTTGGCGACCGCGGCTACATGCACTGCTTCGACAGCGAGCTCCACATTATCAAGGTCTTCGAGTTTCGTTCGCGCGCCATCATGAAACGTCCTGGGACGATGCCGGAGAACAGGCCCGTTCGCATCTCTCTTCGCGGTGACAAACCGAGCCCTTG
>CAKUWM010000434.1 GCA_934699305.1 uncultured Saprospiraceae bacterium
GTAGTTGCACTGGACGAAAGTTACCAATATGCCTTAATTGCCGGAAAAAACTTGGATTATTTGTGGATTCTATCGAGAACAAAAAGTATTCCTGAAGAAATCAAATCCAACTACTTGAGAATTGCAGAAGAAATAGGCTACGACACCTCTAAACTTATCTGGGTAAAACACGACAGGAACGATAATCCATTTCTGAATGAAAAGTAAGGTCTCCGTTTTTTGGTTTCGCAGAGATTTGCGTTTGGAAGACAATGTGGGGTTATATCACGCACTTGCTTCTGAATTTCCCGTATTCCCTATTTTTATTTTTGATGAAACCATCCTGAAAAAATTAGAAGATAAAAAGGACCGAAGGGTTGACTACATCCATCAGGTACTTTCGACCATAAATAATGGATTGAAGACATTCAACGCAAGGCTGAATACATTTTATGGCAATCCGTCGGATGTTTTTAAAATACTTTCCGAAAAATATGATATTCAAGGTGTCTTTTGCAATCGGGATTATGAACCGCAAGCCATTAAACGGGATACGGAGATTTACCAATTTTTCAACGAACGAAACATTCCTTTTAAGGCATTCAAAGATCAGGTCATTTTTGATAAAAATGATGTGGTGAAAAATGACGGCACACCTTACCCAGTTTACACCCCTTATTCCAAAAAATGGAAAGAGTTATTGAGGGAAGAAAATTACAAGTCGTACGATCCTGATTACAATAAATTTTTCAGGCAAGAGTTTACCGAAATTCCTTTGTTGAATGAACTTGGTTTTGAGAAAACAGATATTACTTTTTCACTCCCAAAATTAGATGCAAAAATCATTGATGAATACGACAAATTCAGGGATTATCCAGCAATGCAAAGGACAACAGAGTTGGGCATCGCTCTTCGATTTGGCACCATCAGTATCCGTAAATGCGTAGCTTTTGCATTGAACCACAATCAAACGTGGCTGAATGAATTGATCTGGCGGGAATTTTTTATGCAAATCCTGTATCATTTCCCGAAAGTGGTTAAGCAATCCTTCAAAGCTAAATACGATACTATCAAATGGCGAAACAATGAGCGGGAATATGAAAAATGGTGTGAGGGAAAAACAGGCTATCCGATTGTAGATGCAGGAATGCGACAGTTGAACCACACAGGTTTTATGCACAACCGGGTTCGGATGATCGTAGCGAGTTTTTTGTGCAAGCATTTACTGATCGATTGGCGTTGGGGCGAAGTCTACTTTGCTCAGAAACTGAACGATTATGACCTGTCTGCTAACAATGGAAACTGGCAATGGGCAGCAGGTTCGGGTTGCGATGCTGCACCCTATTTCAGGGTGTTTAACCCGGCTTTACAAACCGAAAAATTTGACAAAAAGCTGGAATATATTAAAAAATGGCTTCCCGAATTTGGGACAGATGCTTATCCCGAACAAATGTTAGAACACAGTTTCGCACGAGAAAGGGCTTTAAAAGTATATGGAGAGGCTGTTAGAGACAACTAAATAGTAACCTTAATTGAAAAATGGAGAGAAACAATGTAGTGCTAGTGGATGAAAGCGATAATGCAATTGCTGAGATGGAAAAACTGGTTGCTCATGAACAAGGGTGGCTTCACAGAGCATTTTCGGTATTTATATTCAATGGTAAAGGGGAATTGCTTTTACAGCAGCGGGCAGGGCACAAATACCACGGAGCCAGTTTATGGACAAATACCTGTTGTTCGCATCCGCAATGGGGAGAAAACGTTGCTTTAAGTGCGGAGGAGCGGCTAAATTATGAAATGGGACTGAAATGTGATTTAAAATTGATCTATTCATTTATATACAATGAGCGGGTTGAAAATAATTTGACAGAACACGAGTTGGATTATGTTTTTGTTGGTTACTCTGACCAAAGTCCTGTTTTAAACCGAGATGAAGCAGAGGACTATAAGTGGATGAATGCGGATGAAATTATACTAGATATAAAAAATAATCCATCGCATTACACGGTCTGGTTCAAACAGGCTTTTCCGGAGTTACTTTCAAAAATCAATCAATGAAAAAGATATTAATCGCCGGGGGCACAGGTTTTGTTGGAAAAGCATTAATTAAACACCTGATAAATTGTGGCTATATCGTAAATGTCTTAACCCGAAGGAACAGTATCGATACCACGGAAAATATCCAGTATTTTAAATGGGATATTGAAAATGGCTTTATTGACGAAAAAGCCTTTGAGGGCGTTACGAAAATCATCAATCTAACCGGAGAAAACATTACCGAAAAACGTTGGACTGAAAAAAGGAAAGTTGAAATAATTGAAAGCCGGATCAAGGCAATAGATTTACTTTTTAAGTATGTTAAAACAACGGGTTCTAACATACATTCTTTCATTTCCTCTTCTGCCACAGGGTACTATGG
>CAKUWM010000435.1 GCA_934699305.1 uncultured Saprospiraceae bacterium
TAACTTTGTCAAATTGATAGTTTAACTACTGGGTGGGTATCACCGGAATCACTGGGTGCATATCACCGGAATATCAAGATACAGCTAAAAAGTTTTTAATTCAAGAAAGAGAGTGTCCATTAAGTTTGAGGTTTTGTCTTTATTATGTAAACATCAATCAATTATATGCAATCCATATCATTTTGTGGTGTGCATTTGATTGTATTAGAGGTATAATATCTTAATAATTGAAAGAAAAAGAGGATAAGACTGGTCCTATCCTCATAACCATTGAACAGAATACTTTCGAATCATATGACCTACCAGCAATCTTGGTTTTCAAAAAAACTCTACATCATGTAGAGTACACCACACTTATACAACAGAATACCTCAAAAATGAAGTATTAACAAATCGCATGCTACCAAGCATATGGCTTAGGATTTGAAACATGCGAATAAGTGCGAGTCCGACTTATCATTTATATCAGACATCTGAAAAAGTTGGACATTTTTCCCTGCTGGAATATTCAGACGTCTGCAAAAACTTCTGATTCTTATAATATCATCATCGTTATAATAGCTAAAATTCCAAATTAAGTTATCCCAATGATCTACATTATCAGCAATAGACTTAAAATATGGGAAATCCACATTGCCTAAAGAATGACCAAGCACAGTAATTTCTTTCAAGGAACTCACCGATTCAAAAAAGCGTGAGTTGCGATTGATAATATCACTGCAATGCTTTATGTTCTTCTTATAATACTTTTCCAAACGACCTTTTATTTCATCTGCAGCGTAATATCTAATTGGGTTTCTCCAGTTACCTTTTGTCTCATCTTCCAAAAAGTAAGCAAGGTAAACCAATTTATCATTAGCAAAATATTTTCCTCTTTTATCCTTTAAGTTAGGACGATACCTTCGCCTGTTTTTATTCTTATGAATCCATTCATCAAAAGCAGTCTCATCATCCTCCACATGATGACCGAGAACTAAACTTCCAAACTTACCTCTTCTGTCACCATGAATATATAAAATTTGTTCTCGAGGTATTTCATACTCTGTTTCCAAAAAAAACGTGTAATTGAAATTAAGAAACGTAGCGTTTATATCAAGATCCAACATTCTCTTCCTAAACCCCCTCTCATAGCGCACTGTATTAATCCAACGATGAAATTGATATTGCATTTCAAAAGTACATTCATGTACGATATCAAGCACCCTATCAATAGGAGCATAATAATCAGCATATCTGAAATTTTCATCACCTTCAAACAGTCTTGGCAAATCCTCGTCAGTAAAATCAAAAATGCGTTCTCTGTTCAATTCACTCAGGTGTCTCTCAAAATCCTGCCATAAATATTTACTTGCCCATGTGTTTTTGGGTGCGGGCAGCTTTTTACCAAATTGCAAACACAAAAGGTAATCGTGAAAATGATCAAAGCTATTCATCATCGACCTGGGACCAAAGAATAGTTCAAACATCTTCAGCAGAAAATCATTACGATTTAAAAGGTATTTCCGAAAATCTGCATAAGTCGAATTGGCTCCATGGTATCTATCAAATCCATTGCCTATAATATAAAGATGTTCCATGCGGTTCTTTTTATTCACCTGCTGGCGCGGATTTGTAATCCATGCTTTATAAGATGATTGCCAGATTGCCATAATCTGAAAGCACCACTTAAATTAAATTGACCCCAATAATTATCTGCGCCAACGGGAGAAGGTGGATATTGCATTATTGTATTGGCTTATTATCTGAGATTTATCTTTTAATCATCATTCTTATCCTCCGTTTGCTCTTGAAAAAAGGAGTCAGGCTGTTTATTTTTCTACATCAAATTTGTTATTCTTCTTTGTACGCTGCAAACATTCTACTATAAACCCTGTATTTGGTTCGTAGAGCTAAATGGCGTTTAATTCCGTTCTCTAATCCGATCTTCCAATGTCATATCATAATTCCTTCGTCTCGATCAATTTTCTCCTGGAGTCTTGAGAAGTGAATGGATATTTTTGTCAAAAGTAAATAAAAACCATAATTGCTAAGTGTAAATATCCTTTTTGCACTTAAATTCTCTTTATCAATCAGAGAACTATGACAGTTGTTCATTCTGTCTAAAAAAACAATCCCTTCATAGTCAAGATCACCACCACGGGGTAAATATAGAATTTGAGTTACATGCTGTTTTTTAATTGCTTCAACATGTTGATTTAGATTTTCGGGATTTTTATAGCCGTCTCTTTTCTTTAGTTTATCAGTATATTTTTCGAGATTAAAGATGGGAGCGTAACAAATTTGTGAACTGAATGCTCTTTTATTAGTTCTTGAGTTCAACTTATAAATGCAACTTTTTGGGTGCGGATAATAAGCAATAAAAACATTTATTTTTCAGAGAGGA
>CAKUWM010000436.1 GCA_934699305.1 uncultured Saprospiraceae bacterium
GATTTTGTGTGTTGCCGGAAATGAAAATACCCAAACCTATTATCATTGGGGGAACAAAGAATCCAAATATTGATAGGATTCGACAGCTTAATCCGGATTTTATTATTGCTTCAAAAGAAGAGAATCGATATTCAGATATTCAAGAGATGCATGAAGACACATCGGTATGGGTGACAGATATAGCAACAATTGATGATAATATCGAAGTGGTTAAATCTCTATTGGCTCAATTTAATATAAAGCCTGATTATAATAATATCGTTAAAGAATTTAAAAATCTATATACACAAAAAACATCATTTGCTTCTAAAATAATTTTATACCTGATTTGGAAAGATCCATATATGACTGTTGGAGGAGATACCTTTATCCATGAAATGATAGAGCATGCCGGTTTTGAAAGTGTAAGTTCTTCCTTTGAGCGTTATCCGGTATTGTCTAAGGAGGAAATTATTGCATTACATCCGGATTATATATTTTTATCGACAGAGCCATATCCATTTAAGCAGCATCATATTCAAGAGTTTGCTACTATTTTTCCGAAAACTAAGATTATTCTTGTTGACGGGCAGATGTTTTCCTGGTATGGAATAAGACCATTATTTGCCAAGGAATATTTTGTAACTTTAGAAAGTGAGTTAGGTTGATTTTACAGCAATATTCGAAATATAGACTATTTTGATTTTTTAAGCGTTGTTTAATATCAATCCACAATCTAAGTTTCTCAAGACCGAAGATTGCTGATTATGTGAGAAGATCCGATGTTCAATCCATTTCAATAGTTTCATTAAACCGCTGATTATGAGTTGTAAATCAATTCTGTATTTGTCTAAAACGGAATGTGGGTTAAAGCGACATACGATGATTGGTATAAAATTGTATTAGAAATTTGCTATACATACTTTACCAAGAATCAGCCGGTATAGATAATATATTTTAATTAAATTTGTATTTTAAAGAATAGAAAATGATATGAATAGGCGATGGGTGTGGTTTATAATGGGCTTTATGTTTCTATGTTCACATGGGAAAGCTCAGGTATTGGATGGTGCTTTGAGTTTTCCGGGAAGATATATGGTGCAGTTTGATAATCAAAGGAATCTACAAGAGTTTCAATCTAATGTGAGTCGTTCAAATGACTCATATCGAGTTGAAAAGTGTGGACCCAATTCAAGTGTGCTAATTGTTGAAGGGAAAGATTTAACCTGGGAGGGATTTTTGAAATTAGTTTCCAATTCAAGTGGGATTGTTGCCGTTCAAAAAGATTATTATTTAGAAGAGAGAGTTAAGATTCCAAATGATCCATTATTTAATGGCAGTCAAAGGGGATTGCATTGGATTATGGCGCCAGAGGCATGGGAATATACAACTGGAGGCACAACAATGCATGGACACGATATCGTTGTCGCAGTGTTGGATAAAGGTTTTTATATCAATAACCCTGAATTAAAAGATAATTTATTTGTCAATTCGGCTGAAATTCCAAGCAATGGAATTGATGATGATCAAAATGGTTATATTGATGATGTCAATGGAGTTAACTTAGCCACGGGTAATGGCGTTATTGAAGAAGCAAGCCATGGATCAGGTGTCATGGGGATAATAGGGGCTCAGGGGAATAATTCACTGGGGATGTCTGGAGTAAATTGGAATGTTAAGTTATTGGCAGTTTCCAATGCTGTTTCGAGTGTCAGTTTATTGATAAAAGGATACGAATATATAAAAGAATTGCGTCGGAAATTTAATGAGAGTGGGGGACAGGAAGGGGCATTGGTTGTTGCCAGCAATCTATCTGCAGGACTCAGTAATAAATGGCCTTCTGATCAGCCTATTTGGTGTAATATGTATGATACGCTGGGACAATATGGTATTATCAGTACAGGCGCCACAGCCAATGCTAACGTAGATGTAGATGTAGTCGGTGATTTACCAAGTACGTGTGAAAGTGAATACCTAATTGTAGTTACAAATGTAGTATCGTCCAGTGATGTTAAGTATATTTCTGCCGGATATGGTGTCAAATCAGTTGATTTAGGCGCTCCTGGAGAGGGAAGTATTTCAACTGTCGATGAAACAGGTACTGGATCTTTTGGTGGAACCTCCTGCGCCACACCACATGTTACTGGTGCTATTGCGCTGATGTATTCAGTTCCAAATATTGGATTACAGGATGATTATATCAATTATCCTATTGAGGCTGCTCGTTCTGTAAGAAATGCAATATTAGACAATGTGGATATACTTCCTTCTTTGCAAAGTGTTACAAAGGCCGGAGGGAGGTTGAATCTTTTGAAGATGATTGAAGGATACAAATCCGATACTCAAGTTGTTAAAAACCTGAATTTTAAAATATATCCTAATCC
>CAKUWM010000437.1 GCA_934699305.1 uncultured Saprospiraceae bacterium
CATTGAAAATGAGGGAATTAGTAAGACGGATAGAAAATTAAGCGCCTTGTGAATTTGACTTCATACAAAACAATTGTACATTTGTAATTAGAAACAATAAATCGAAGTCATGTTTTGGACACAAGAGGTAATGAAAGCTTTGGACAAAAGTAGTCCCCAACTAATTAATGATTCCAAAACTCCATCAGGAGAACCCCATGTCGGTTCTCTTCGAGGCGTATTGGTACATGATGCCATATACAAAGTGTTGAGAAGTGAAGATTTTCAAGTAAAATATATCTTTGGATCGGATGATTATGATCCGGTGGATGAAATTCCGAAGGGTCAAGATGAGCATTTTACAAAATACCTGGGAATGCCATTGTGTAATGTGCCACCGCCTCCCGGTTCAGAATTTTCAGATATGGCGGAGCATTTTATTTCGGGATTTTTCAAAATATTTGATGATCTGGGAGTGCAAGCTGAAAAGTACCGGATGCGTGACGTGTATCGAAGCGGTCAGTTTAATGAAGCAATAGAAAAGATTCTTCAAAGCAGAGATGCAATCAGAAATATTTACCGTGAAGTCAGTGGATCTGAAAAGTCTGATAAATGGTATCCTTTTCAGGTTATATGTGAAAATTGCGGTAGAATAGGAACTACCGAAGTTATAGATTTTGATGGCAAGGAAGTCACTTATGTATGTAGGCCTGACTTAGTTAAATGGGCAACCGGCTGTGGACACACCGGGAAAATGTCGCCCTATGATGGAAATGGAAAGCTGCCATGGAAATTAGAATGGGTAGCCAAGTGGATGACATGGGGCATAACAATCGAAGGCGCCGGGATGGATCATTCTACCAAGGGTGGATCGAGGGATGTATCAGGAAGGATACTGAGAGAGGTGTTTGATAAGAAACCTCCATATAATGTGCCTTATGGTTTCTTTTTGACAGAAGGGGCAAAGATGTCTTCTTCTAAGGGAATAGGAGCTACAGCTCGCGAAATGAATGAGTTTTTGGCCCCTGAAATGCTTCGATATTTGATGTTGAGTACTCCACCAAAACGAGCTATCAATTTTAGCCCTTCAGAAAACTTTATGGTTAAATTGTTTAATGACTTTGATAGTGTCAGAGAAGGTGCATTTTCTGAGAATGCGGAGAATGAGTCACAAGTAGAGATATATAGGATTAGTGAGCTTGACACTTCGGAAAACTACAAGATACCCAGCTTTTCGCTTATTAAGAATCTGATTCAAATGCCGCATATTGATGTGTATAGTGCGGCAAGAGAGTTGAAAGGTGATGGGTTGACTGAACTGGAAGGATATAGGCTTTCCGGAAGAATTCAGTCGGCGAAGTTTTGGCTGGAGCACTTTGCAACGGAGGAGGATAAGTTTACAATCCAAAGTGAGTTGACAGAGGAGATTTTGGAGAAGTTAGAACCGGAACATTTAGGTTTGATTCAACAATTTCGGAGTGATTTGAGGACTATTGAATGGGAGGAAGGCGCTATTCAGCAACAGATATTCGACTCATCGCGGATGGTTCCGATTTTACCTAAATCAAGTTTCAAAGCAATGTATTTACTTTTCCTTAATAAAGATAGAGGCCCTCAAGTAGGGAATTTGTTATATTATTTAGGAAAAGAAACCGTATTAAATAGACTTGATGCAATACAATTTGATATGGGGTCCGTTTGGAGGGATTGCTCCACGACTTGGGACGAACTAATTGAGTACAGTAAAGGAAGCATAGAAAAAATTGGGGAGACCACCTTTACATACAGATCTGAAAATGAACAGTCTTGTGTTGAGTTTACTTTTAATATGAATAATAGTCAAAAGACTCTAAGAAGATTGTATTTTGAATATGTATTAGATTCAGAAGAAGTTGTGTCAATAGTGGACAAATTTTCTGGTGAAACGGGAATTCAAGTATCTGCGGATTGATGCATAAGCTCACCTATTCTGTTATGCCATTTAAGAGTCTGACGACTGTAGGCTTATATAATATATTATACATGAGGGAGCAAGTATTTCAGATTGAACAGAATTGTATTTATCAGGACATCGATGGGATGGATGTCGCGGCTTTCCATGTATTAGGGTATGATGAAACAAATGAATTGGTCGCTTATTGCAGGTTGTTGCCACCCAATAAGCCATTTCAAGGATGTTATTCTATAGGACGAGTATTGACTATTAAAAAAGCCAGAGGCAAAGGATATGGACGTCAAATAATGAAGGAAGCTATTCGTATTTTGCAAGAAGAAGACAAAGATATACCTATTAAAATAGGCGCTCAGACCTATTTACAGAAGTTTTACGAAAATTTGGGATTTGTTATTGAAGGGGAGAGTTATGATGAAGATGGTATAGAAC
>CAKUWM010000438.1 GCA_934699305.1 uncultured Saprospiraceae bacterium
TATTTTCTCTAATGGAAGAGATAAATACAATTTTGATATCACCATTTTGTTCTGATGCTAACTCTACTCTTAGTTCTAGAAAAGACTTAAATATACTGTCTGTTTCAATATTATCACAATAGAATATAAACTGTGTCGCTGTTGATTCTTCAATTATTTTTGAAATGTACCCTTTTTTTAAATTTGTCGAATTAATTAATTCGAAAGCAATAGAATTATTTGATTTATTTAAATACTCCCGAATAGCTCTTAGAGTAAATGTTGTTTTCCCGGTACCAAAATCCCCATTTATTAATAACAACTTTGGAATACTTGTTTTGGTTTGCTCTTTAAATGATTCATCGATTCTTTCTATTAGTACCTGTTGTTGCCGATTTCTAATTACATCGAAATTATCAAGGATAACTTGATAGTTAGGTTCCTCTCCGGTATAGAATTCTGATTTCTTTATTCGATTCATTGACTTATAATCTTCCTTGAGTTGTATTATATTATTATTCAAATAAAGACGAGAAGGAGTACTCAACTTTATTGAAGTTCCTTCGGGATTAGTAAACCTTTGCAGAGATTTGTAGTAGTTCTTATTATTATTCTCAAACCATTTTTCATACGTTTCAAAAAATTCCTGAAAGCTCATTTTAATTACGGCTACTTGCTTGCTTTGTAAAAATCCAAGCCTATTCTCATTTACAAATGGATCTACACAATATAGAATACGTTTTTGTCGAACATCAGAGTTTGCTATCTTTTCCAATAATTTTTCAGAGAAAATATCCGAAAATGAATACCCGAATGAAATAAATCTATATCATTAGAGAACTGATGATATGAAGATGTCACCTTTTTATAATAGGCTGATTGTTTATTAAAGTCCTCTGTTGAAAACACAAGAGGGTATAAAGATAGATCGGTTTTGCAGCCGTTCAGCTTTATATACGAAATTTCATCGTCACTTGGAATATAGCTACTCTGATTTTTATTTCGTATTACATGCAACTTGTAGTGCGTGTTATGTTCTTTTACCGAAAAGTCAGAAGCTTCTTCAATTAAAGTGTCAAAATTGGTAGTTATTATTTGCTTCCATGGTATCGTAACGAAGATTTTGTGAGCAGTTGTGGGGCTTAATTTATTTAACTGTTCAACAACAAATGAATCAAAATCCGATCTTCTTAGCCCTGGCGTAGATTGCAGTATATCAACAAATTGAATAATATCATTAGTTTCAAAAGACTTGGATATTTTTGCTTCATAAAGGTTAATTAGTTCTGCTGAAAGAAACTTTTTATCTGTTACAGATGCTCCAGCACCAAGTAAAGCAATTCCGTTTTTTTTATATATGCTTTCAAATATTTCACAAAGATGTCGATAATCCTTCTGTAATGGGTCTAGCAGATGCATAATTAATCTCTTTTGTACGGTTGATTAAGTATAGTATATTAAGACTGCACTTCTAATAGTATCACATTTGTAAGTATAGTGAATTTTATTTACATGATAACAAAAATAGAAGTATTATTTCTCCTTTACACAATTTGCCCAAAACCTTAAGGATAGGAAGGGATGGTATGAAAAAGTAACAAAGTTGTCTTTGTGATGTAACTTTCCTTTCGGGCTAAATGATGCTCTTGATAACCTGAACCAACTGTCTAATACTTACAAAGCCTGCTGGATCAATACTATACTATTAACCAGCGAGACCCCTCCCTGGGAAAATCAGCATCAGACAATATTTATCTCGAATATCCCGCATGGGAATCTTTAGACGAATTTGAACAGGCTGTATACATTTGGCAAAGCTATAATATTGAGAAACCCTATTAGGTAAAAGAGGCTATAATGAAATCAGAAAGTTTGAAGTAGCCAGGGTACGGAAAACACTTTTCACCATTATCAATACTTAATGTTTAGTCGAAAGTGCCCGCGTGAGGGATTAGCTCGAGTAATTTATATTTTTTATGTTCTCGCTGAGGGCTTCGCCGTTGAAGCGGCACCCTTTTGTAGAGCGCAGCGGAACAAAAGATATAGCGGAAAGCCCGACCCCGCCGGTGATAAAAGCCCCTGACAACAGAAAACATACTATCCGGTAGGGGCGCGCCCTCCACTATCAATAACTACAAATCCACCCGATTCCCCCAAACCAAATATATTCTCTACCTTTACCTCATGTTCAAGCGGTGCTTTTACAATATCAGTCTTTTGTTTTGTAACCCGATGCAGCTCACCGGGGTAACGCCGTTTTCGGGCAAACGCCTTTTCGCTTTCTCCAATCCCAAGGACTTTAGCAGGTAGTCCCCGGTAGCCGATAGGGTTCCGGGGGATATAAATGAGGTTTCGTAACCCAACGAAACAAGGTATGGC
>CAKUWM010000439.1 GCA_934699305.1 uncultured Saprospiraceae bacterium
CAATAACTCTGCATTGCTTGGATTGTACGTAATTAAATCAGTAAACCTAGGTTTTAAATCACTTAATAAATTCGTTATTATGCTCTTGTTTTTTTGACTTAAAATTTTGTTGAGGTCTACAACTAGAGAATGTATTGAAGGGTCAGTATTTTCCGAAACAAAATCTTCATCAAACTCATTCAATCCTAATTGTTCATTTCTCGTTTTTTGATCTAGAATTTTGCTTTTTCTTTCTTTAAGTGACTCCGAGATCCTAGTTCTTGCTTCAATATTTTTCGGATTAGTTAATAGTAAATCACGTATAGAATCACTTAGTTTGTATTTATCATTACCTGATTCACTAGTTGTTCTTATTAATAGACTGGTTTTGGATAATTCATTTATTGATTCAGTAATTTCTTCATTTGTAAGGTCTAGTAGTTCTATTAATTGAATTTTTGTCGTGTCTCCAATTACGTATATTGCTTCCAACACTTCAATTGAATTTGGGTTCAATGACTCTATTAGATTTTTATACGAAAAAGAAGCAATATCTTTTTGTGATTTTTGAATTGATGAAGGAATGTCAACGCCTTTAAGATAGAGGTCAATTGTTAAACGAATTGCCAAAGGATTAAAATTTGCCTTTTCTGCAATTGTCTCAAGATCCTCCTGTTTAAAATCTATTATACCTCTTTTTTTAATATAATTTCTACCTAAGTTAACGGCATGTCTTTTAACCAATGGCTCAAGTGGAACAGTTGTGGCTGAATCTATTGATATTCTGCTTGTTACAATCACTCTCCAATGAAGCGGTAAGGATTGATTAAAATCAATAAATTCTTTTTGTGAATTTACTAGTAAGGTCTCTAAATTGTCAATACAAAGTAATATTTTCTTATCAGCCAATTTTAAACAACATTCCTCAAATGTTTCAAGTTTAATGTCTGGAAATAGACGAACTAAATTCTCATAAATTGCATCCTTTATCTGTTCAATACCATCTATAGCTTCTAAGAATTCAATTCCGTCTGCTGTTAATTGCTCGTTTTTTAAAGTGCTAAAAACAATAGCATCAATTTCTTTACTCCAATTAGGACTGAGACTTAATTCCTTAAGAAATTGAAGTATTAATGCTGTTTTTCCAATACCACCTGGTGCTACAACAGCAATTAGATTATTTCTCACCTTAGAAAGTGTTCCTTCAAGTGTTTTAAATTCTTTTTCCCGACCAAGTAATCCTGTTATTTCGTGGTCAAAGGATATAGGCAAAGTGTTTGGTATAGCCCATTTAACATTATTAAACCATTCATCAGGTGGGATGTTTAAATTTTCTGATTCTGCAGAATTCAATGCTTGTCTAACACCACTTAATCCAAGTTTTAATATTAAAGGATCACTTGCAATGGTTGCTGCTCTATACCAATAAGCATCAGGAAAAGGTCTATTTGGATGACTAACAGCATTCCTGATATCAAAAATTCCCAATGAAGCGCTTAAGTTTTTTAAGGAAATGAAATGTTTGTTGAGTGATGTTTCTTTTGTGGTATCTATTGCCATATTAAAAACTTCGTCAATGTAGCTTGATTCAACCAGACAGGATACGTTCGATTCATTTATAATATTACCTCTGTTTAATTCCCTATCAATTATCGTAGTTTTCGTCGACTCAGAAATATTATCTAAAATTTGATTGTCGATAACATAGTTTCCTAGCTCATTCTCTAAAGCGTAAACAATCATTGCAGTTTTGATTCGGAGTTTAGTTTCTTCTTCCATATAGTGTTTTTATCAATTCATCATAACTTGTATTTATAAGCACTAAAAGGACTCATATCTGCCCTCAGTGTGCCAACAGGAGCAACATTTAGTTTATCTAATTTATTTTTACAAATTTCCAACCCCAATCTACCACCTTTCCCCTAATTTTCCAATAAGTAGAACTACGTATATTTCACCCTCAAAACCCTATTCTCCTTAGTTCTCTCCCAAAATCGGCTCACAACCCTTCCCGAAAATCGCATTTAAAGAACCCAAACCATTGTCAAACACAAGCGGAGAAAGTGCGTTGAAAACCATCCATAATCTCGCTACATCGGTAATTAAAGAAGACATCCTAAAATCAAGATCGCTTTTTAAAATACGCTTTAATCTCTCTCGCCGTGTCCCTCGCCGTTTTCCCTACGCCATAGATGGTGCCAGAGGCAAAGCCGGTCCAATAACCATAGCCCACCAGCCAAAGCTGAGGTTCTTTTACGGAACGGGTGCCTTTGGTGGCTATGCGATGGTCTTCCACCACCTCCAAAGCTTCCAAATGGTTGAGGTTGGGTTTGAATCCGGTGCACCAGATCACGGCGTCAAAAGCTTCCTTCTTGCC
>CAKUWM010000440.1 GCA_934699305.1 uncultured Saprospiraceae bacterium
TGATTCGATACTATACAAAGCAACAAGGAGCATTGATCGAGTTGCCGGATTATGCGGTACACTGTTGGATCAATATTGAGCCACCGTTTTCACACGACGAGCTGGAAGAACTTTCAGACCGGCTTAATATTCCTTTAGACTTTTTCACCGATCCATTAGATATTGACGAGCGTTCCCGTTATGAAAAAGAAGGACCTGTTAGACTTATTGTCATGAATTCACCCATTCTCAATGAGACGGATAAAGAAAACGAATCAATTTATATCACAATTCCTATCGGTATTATTTTTAGTCCGGAAAGTGTTATTACCATTTGCGCACATGAAAACCCAGTCCTTGAGCTCTTTTTAGAAGACAAAATAAAAAATTTTAACCCGGCCAATATTCAACATTTTATCCTTCAAATACTGGAACAAAATGTGTATAGATTTATCTCTTGTTTGAAGAAATTAAATCTCAAAAGAAATTTGCTCGAGCAAGAATTATATGATTCTTCCAGAAACAGTGAACTATGGCAGATGTTAAGAATAGAAAAAAGTTTGGTCTATTTTGTCAATTCACTAAAAGCCAACGAGTTACTCAAGATAAAAATGAAGAGAATTGACTTCTTAGGCTTGGGACTCAATGAAGAATTAGAAGAAATATACGAAGACCTTGTCATTGATAACAGTCAGGCACTTGAAATGGCCAACATTTATGCCGTGATTACCGGCAGTACAATGGAAGCCTTTGCAAGTATCATTTCTAACAATATGAACGTCGATATCCAACGACTGACCTTCGTCACCATCATGCTCATGGTGCCTACTATAATCACCGGATTCTATGGTATGAACGTCGATTTGCCTTTCGCTGAGAATAAATTTACAGCTCTTTATATTATAGTATTTTCCATTATAATTGGATATGGGTTAATCTACTTCTTGAACCGAAAAAAATTAAGGTAAATCACCCATACCATTTGAATTAGATAATTCTTCAATAAATTAAATAATTAATAATGTCAATATGGCTTTTTATTCCTATTTTTGCTTTGAGAAAGACGAATGGTCATTTTTAATTAATTAGATTTAATAATCTTATTTTCGAAGCATTATAAGGCATTACATATTGGTTCTAATTAAGTAAGTCTATTTATATAATCTTGTAAATCAATTTATTGATATGAAGAAAATGCAAATATTACTGATTCTTATCATCGTGACATCGATAGGAGTTCTTATATATGCCAGCAGAGACTTGTCCACTTATGGCAATTTTAAAATAGCCAAAGATAACGGTATCAAGACAAAGGTGGTAGGCGTGTTGGCTAAAGAAAAACCAATGGAATACAATCCTGAAAAAGACCCCAACTATTTCTCTTTTTATATCACCGACAATCAAGGTGAAGTAGAAAAAGTTGTCCTCAGAGCTGCTAAACCTCAAGACTTTGAGATGTCTGAACAAATAGTTATCACTGGAAGTTTCAAAAATGGCAACTTCGAAGCATCTGATCTACTTATGAAATGCCCATCTAAATACAAAGACGAGGAAATTTACATTAAATCAAAAGAGATTTGATCCTTCCCTTTCAATTTTAAATCTATATGGATCAAATTCAATACGTTGGGGAACACCCAATTTTTGGCTTGATAGGTCATGGACTCATCATTGCTGCATTCGTTTCCGCACTGCTTGCTGCATTTTCCTATATATGGTCTTATAAGTATCGATTGGACGCAACAACTTCCAATCAATGGAGACAATTAGCCAGAAACAGTTACTTTATTCACGCTTTTAGCTGTATATCCATCTTCATTCTATTACTGTTTATGATGGTCAACAGCTATTATGAATACTTTTATGTATGGTCGCACGTCAATGACAAATTGCCCATGCAATACATTTTTGCGGCATTCTGGGAAGGGCAGGAAGGCAGCTTCTTACTATGGATATTATGGCATTCTATCATAGGTATTGTAATGATATTTAAGACTAAAGAATGGGAGTCTCTTACGCTGCCTGTTCTTTGTGTGACACAGGCATTCTTGCTGACAATGATATTTGGAATTCATATTCCACTGGGCGAAACCGTTTCAAAAATCGGTAGTTCACCTTTTGTTCTTTTACGGGATGTCATGGATGCACCTATATTTGCGAAGCCGGACTACCTCTCTGTTATTGAAGGAAGAGGAATGAATGTCCTGCTCCAGAACTATTGGATGACCATACACCCTCCCATACTTTTTCTTGGCTTTGCCTTGTGTACAGTACCTTTTAGTTTTGTAGTAGGTGGTCTCATCAGTGGAAGACACAAAGAATGTTTAAAAGTCTTGCAACCATGGTCACTGATTGCGGCTGCTGTATTAGGT
>CAKUWM010000441.1 GCA_934699305.1 uncultured Saprospiraceae bacterium
GAGGATGTCGGACAACAGTGGTGCAATACGATCAATGTTCTTGCCTATTGTGATCATTCAGTGTTTTCAGCGTGGGACGACAGCTTTAATACGGTTGTGCATCCATCATCACGTGGAGAAGGATATGATGAGCAGAAGCGCCGACTTATCGACAGAGTGACGTTGAAGTTGGAAACAATTTTTCCGGACTTTAAATCTAAAATTCTCGATAGTTATTGTTCTACGGCATTGACATACAGGGATTATTTAAGTACGCCATTGGGTACGCCATATGGTATTGAAAAGGATATCAACAATATCCTATACACATTTGTTTCACCTAAGATGTCTTTAAAAAATGTAATTCTTACGGGGCAAAATACCGATTTACATGGTGTTTATGGCGCTTCTATATCAGCTTTGCTTACACTAATGCATACGGAAGAAGGAAAAGATATTTTTGAAGAAATCAGTCAATTCTTTAATCTTCAAAAAGGATGAAAAAGATAGTGATATGGACAAAGCGGTTGTTTTTAGCAGCCATCGTAGCTGTAGGGATACTTTTTTTATCGCTTGTGATTTATTTCCGGTCTATTCGAGTGGATAAACCGGATTTTGCACAAAACTTCACCCCATCACACTTGCGTTTTCAGCAGATTAATGATTCTACCAGGGTAATAGGCAACAATTATATAGTTCGGGTAGATAGTGGATTATATGAAGTATATATTGAAGGCAAGCCATTTGAAAGAGGCGAAAGAATGGGAGCCTTGACGTCTGACTTGCACGAATATCAAGAAGAGGCATTTATTCGACAGATTAACAAGATGGTGCCCAATCCATTTTACCTGAAGTTTTTAAAGTATATGGTCACCTTCTTCAATCGTCATATCCAACAATTTATACCACCGGAAAATCTGGAAGAAATATATGGTGAATCCTTGTATATGAGCAGTCGTTATGATGACTTGATTGGATCGCCATATATGCGTATATTAAACTATCATGCGGCACACGATATAGGTCATGCATTGCAGGATCGCAACTTTGTGGCGGGATGTACATCCTTTGCGGCATGGGACAAGTATAGTGAAGATGGTAAGGTGATAGTCGGGCGTAATTTTGATTTTTATGTAGGCGATGATTTTGCAAAAAATAAATTGGTTGTATTCATGAAGCCGGACAAAGGCATTCCATTTGCTATGGTCTCATGGCCTGGGATGACCGGTGTTGTGAGTGGAATGAATATGCAGCAACTTACTGTGACCATCAATGCAGCTAAATCATCTTATCCGAGTGAAGCCAAAACTCCGGTATCCATTGTAGCCAGAAATATTCTTCAATATGCATCGACATTGGAGGAGGCTATTGCCATTGCGCGTCGATTTGACATGTTTGTCTCCGAATCTTTTTTGGTGTCAAGTGGCAAAGAAGGAAAGGCTATTATTATTGAAAAGTCGCCAGAAAAGACTGAAGTTTTTTATCCGGATTCTACGCTATTGTTCTGCTCCAATCACTTCCAGTCAGAGGGATTTAAAGAAGACGAGAAAAATACTGCATTTATGAAAAACTCTAGCACGGTATATCGGTTTAAAAGACTGGAACAACTTACTGCCGGACTTCATGCCAACCCTTCAAGTGTGGCCGCTATTCTTCGAAATCCTTATGGCTTAGACGGGAAGAAAATAGGTTGGGGAAATGAAGATGCACTCAATCAATTCATAGCCCATCACGGAGTCATCTTTAAGCCTGCCAACGGAGAAATGTGGGTATCTTCTTCGCCTTATCAAGTCGGCACATTGGTTTATTTTAATCTAAACAACATCTTCAATCATCGCGATTACGGCTTGAACCGGCAGAAGAATATCGCCGCTGACACACAGATGATGGTCACAGCAGTAAAGCCATACCGGGAATTCAAGTTGTTGGTGGATTCGATAAAAAATACGACAAAGCCAATATCCGACATGACAATCAGTAAAATGATATCTTTGAACCCGGACTATTATTACAGTTATGAAGTAGCAGGAGACTATTATTTTGCACGTGGAAAAAAGGAATCCGCTTCCAGTAATTACAACAAATCACTCCAATGCGTAATTCCTAATTTATTGGAAAGAAAAGCTATAGAAAAAAAATATTTTGAAAGTAAGAAAAGATGATATTTCACGATGCAAATGGAATATAAGGATGTCGCAGACGGTCTGTATTTTGACCAATTATCAGGAGATCAATTAAGGACGTTTCAATTGGAAAAAATTCGTTCTGTCTTAAAATACGTTGATACCAACTCGAAGTATTATCATCGTATTTTTAATGAAGCGGGTTTTAAACCGGATTCTTTTTTGCACCTGGAAGATATAG
>CAKUWM010000442.1 GCA_934699305.1 uncultured Saprospiraceae bacterium
AACCGTTGGAGGCACTATTTCACAAGCGGTAGCAGCATCTGCCGAATGGAAGGAACTGCGTCTCCAGCAGGCTGAACTTCCCGGAGGTTGGGGTAAAATAGGGGATTACATCCAGTTGGATTTCGGCAGCGTTTCAGGTTACCAGATGGAGTTGAATGCCATTAACTTACAAAAAGGGGTATATATTTCGGAAATCCTGTCAATAGTAGGTGGAAATGCGCTTGCAAACATATTGGAACAACGGGAGAACTACGTTAAATTTAAGGTGTTATTACAAGATGGTTCAAACCCGCCAAGAACTGATCCGGTATTGACAACAACCCAGTTTACTCAAGACTTGCCCGCCAGAGCAGTATTGCTCAGTTTCGAATATAAGAGTGATCAAGCCATAGCGGCTTCGGACGCTTTCCAAATATACTTGGGACCAATTGCCCCACCATATCCAAACGTATGGCCATCAGGTGGAGTTCCTGCCAGCAGTACATGGAAAGAACATATCATAGATATGACAGATGTGCGTGCCAATAATCTCTCATGGGGAAAGAAAGGCCATTTTTTAAGACTCGATCCCGGCAATTATAGTCAGGGAATGACAATGGAAATACGAAATATCCAAATTAAATCAAAGAATTAATTGTTTTAAAGATAAACTAATCACTATATGATAAATTTAGAAATATACCAGTCCCGTTCATATTAGTCAGATGGGACTGGCATATTTGTAAAATATAAATATTCATATTAAAAATTAACACAAGAATAATATTATCAAATTTTAAAAAAATGAAAAAAAGAAATGTTATATTGTTTTTTTTGACTCTCTGTTTAATTTTTAACGTTAGTGTTTCTTGTAGTCAATCTCAGCAGCAAGAAGCACAGAGTCCTAAAAATGACTATTATGTAGCTGCGTATATTTGGCCGTCATGTCACGATGACCCGTTGGCAAGAAAGAAACTGTGGCCCGAAGGAATAGGTGAGTGGGAAGTTATTAAAAAAGGTAATCCCAGGTACGAAGGCCATTATCAGCCGCGTCAGCCACTGTGGGGGTATGAACTTGATAACGATCCAAAAGTGGTGGAAAGATGGATCGACGTTGCTGTTGACCATGGTGTTAACGTGTTTGTTTACGATTGGTATTGGTATGAAGAAGGACCATATTTGGAAAGTGCTCTTAACGATGGTTTTTTAAAAGCGAAAAACAACGACAAAATGCTATTCTATATTATGTGGGCCAATCACGATGTAAAACATAATTATTGGAATTATCATCTTTATGGTGATGACGATTCTATTCTGTGGGACGCAAAAGTTGATTGGGAAAATTATAAGATTATCGTAGATCGTGTTATTAACCAGTATTTTAAACGTCCAAACTATTTCAAAATTAATGGTGAGCCGGTGTTCTCTATATTTAGTATTGGTAAATTGCTTGAAAGTTTTGGTGGTGATGTACAGGAAACAAGAAAAGCATTAGACTATTTTAGAGAAGAAGTGAAAAAAGCCGGTTTTCCGGGATTACATATCCAATGGAATCAGGGAGGTGGTTCTGTGATGTCTGAAGCTTCTGCTAAACAGTTTGTTGAGAACGTGAATAATATGGGATTTAACAGCGTAGCCATGTATAATATGGGCGGACTTACAGACGATTACTTAGTATACGGAGCAAACGCTGTAAAGATACGTGAGCAAATGGATTCGATTTTAGATATTCCGGTCTTTCCTTGTGTTTCAATTGGTTGGGATGACACACCGCGTTTCCCGGCTAAAGGAATCAAAGATGTGGTTAATTATAATAATACTCCTGAAAGTTTTGCGGCGTTACTTTCTAAGGCAAAAAAATATGCCGACAGCCATCCTGAACAACCCAAGTTAATCACTATTAATGCATGGAATGAATGGGTGGAAGGAAGTTATCTCTTACCGGACATGCTCAACGGATTTGACTATCTTGAAGCTGTGAAAGAGGTAATTATAGATGGAAAATATGATAGATATTGATATTAGCATAAGGGAAAATTAAAAAGTGTGAGTTCTAAATGATAATATTTAGAATTTCGGTTGTCAGCAAAACATCCTAATATCTGTTTTCATGAATAGAAATTAGGATGTTTTGTCTAAAATAAAGTTGCTTTTTTAATTGCAAAATGAAAATGAAATTATTATACGTAAAACATGGATGGTATGTGTGGACACTAATGTGTCTTGTAACTTTGTTTTTTCTTCAGAGTTCTTCATGCGATCAGAAAGGAACCAAGGAAGTTAGAACTACGAAAAGAGAAGATATACAGATTGGGGCTTATTATTTTGACGGTTGGTCCGGTAAAAACAGGCACGCTGATAATC
>CAKUWM010000443.1 GCA_934699305.1 uncultured Saprospiraceae bacterium
TTCATTTTCCATAAAGGCCAAAACTGTCCATTCTCTTCCATTCTCCTGCAACCATAAATTGCCGGTAAACTGATATTCCATTAAAGGTTGAAGCGAATGAGAAGCCTCTTCAATATTTTTAAAATCAGCTTTTCCTATTCCCGGTAGATAAACTACTGGTATTTCATCTTCATCCCAATCCGCTTCGGGCAATGCGCGGTTGACCATACATTTTATCCAAATGGCAGGTCCCTGCTTTTGCGCTACGTCATATTTTCCATAGGTTAATAAAGCCGGGATCTCTTCTCTTAGAACATCGATAATGGAAAGCCACTGATTTTCAGGATCAGGCCAAAGAATAACCTTAGGAGCTACCACCTGACTGCTATTGTATTTTTTGGCATTGGCTACTGCCGATTTAATATGATCCAATAAATTATCACTCATTCTTTTTCCGTGCTTTTCTTTTAATATCATTCGTTAAGTGAGGAATAATATTTCTATTCTCATCTTTAAGCTTCCACTCATCTTCTAAATCCTCATATCTATTCCATCGGTCAGGCCCCCAATGACTCCCTGACGGGTTCTTACCTCTATCTTTGCCACATTTCACATTAAACTTTTTACGTAAAACACCTGCTTGGATAAATGGATATACATTCATTCTCACACAATCATTGATATCCCGATCCCAACCAATAGGTTGTTCTGCCAATGATTTCCAACGAACAAATATATCATAGGGCGGTTCTCCATTTAGAATAAGCTCTAACTTCTCCTTGAGGGCTTTTGCTGCCGAAAGCAAACCATCTGCACCACTCACATTATTTTGCATCTTCAAGTCACATTGGTTGATCCAATCGCCAAGATAGGTGTATATTAATTTTTCTAACATAGCCCTATCCAATTTGTGGTAATTGACTAATGCCGAAAATCCATCCTTGCGTCCGTCCCAAATGTGCCAAATAAAAGGTCTGTTTTTAAACACTTTACAGTGCTGAGCGAAAAAGTCTTCTCGTAAAAAGGTTTCTAAATCTCTTTTATTACTTCCTTCTTGTGCGATTAATGTGGAAAAGGTTGAGCCATTGTATTCCTCACCCCAAATAGCCATAATATTCTCTCTGATTCTATCTGCTGCGGAAGCTTCTCCGTTGACTGCAGGAATACAGACAATGCCATCATCATCAAAAGGAAGTTTTAGTTCCTTTATAGCTTTTATTTTTTCTTTAGCTTCGTCAGAAAGCTCCATTTCTTCATCGTTCTCTGCTGGCCATTCATAACCTAACAATCTGCCTATGGTAACTTGTAACGGAGATTCTGTATAAAACGGATGGCCGTGGAATAGCCATTGGGTTGGATCATTTGAATAAGGTTTTGGTAAGCCATCAGGATATTTCTCTTCTGCTACTTTTTGCCAGTGTTCTTTATCAAATGGGGCAAAACCAATTGTGGCTGGTGCAACCCCTAACTTTTTATCTAACTTTCTCACATCTGAATTAAATCTTTCTGAGGATAAATAACACCAAATTGATGAAATATCTCTAATATCTTTAGGTACAACAACCACCGCATTTTGATCTAAAAGAGTTCCGAGAAATAGTGATGCTGGCAAATTGCCCATTCTATGAATCACTATTCCTTTCTTGCCTAATATGTCTACATTTCTCAAAACTGCTCCTGATTCTACACACACCCTTCCATTACCTGATTGGTAAGACACTACTAATTCACAACCGCCAAAAAATTTCGTGTTTTCTGTAGTTCTTTGGATAAACTCCCAATTACATAAACTTTCAAATTCCCAAAAAAAGAATAAATGCTTTGGGTTATCGCCTGTTTGCAGACCGGTAAGAGGGGATGCCAACTTATTTAAATGTTGTATGGAATTATCTATTGATTCTAAAATAATTTTCGAATTAGGATTAAGTTGTTGATTAAACTGATTGAATAACTTGACTTCATTTTCTTTAATAGCTTTAGATTTTGTTTCAACTGAACCATAGGAAGTTACATCTAGCCCAAAAAAACTATGATCTTTTAACGGTTTTGAGTTCGAAATGGAGATTAAAGCTACATTAACAACTTCTCCGCTTATTTGAGAAAAAGTGCCTGGTCCTAATCTTAAAACCCAATCCCATTGTTTATCTATTAATAAATATTGTCGAAGATGATTGTAAGATTTGAGAAACATCCAATTTTGAGGAATTACGGAACAAGCCGTTCCTCCAACTATATTGCTTATAAGCATTTTTTCATAAAACACAGTAGCTAAATCACTTTTAGAATTCATAAAATGAGCTTCACAAAAAGATTGTAAAACTCCATTCTCATCTTGCCTTCCTCTACCTAAATA
>CAKUWM010000444.1 GCA_934699305.1 uncultured Saprospiraceae bacterium
CCGCCAAAGGAGTAAGCTCCACCTTAATTTTGATAAGATCCTGCTGATTGGCCATTACTTCGGCTATGTCCTTGTATGCCGACGGAGCCTCTTCCAAATCTCGTTGGGAATTTACCGCATGGATTACACCCATAGCATCCAGCTTGCGCTGTTCTTCTTCGAGGTTCAGGTTCCTTATGGCTTCTTTTCGCCCCATAGCTCGGCCTGCACCGTGAGAACAGCTGGTAAAGCTATCGCGGTTTCCCAAACCTTCCACAATGTAAGAGTTTGTACCCTGTGAACCTGGAATGATCCCAATTTCTCCTTCGCGCGCCGAAGTTGCTCCCTTGCGATGCACCACAACATTTTTGCCGAAATGATTTTCCCAGGCAGCGTAGTTGTGCGCCTTGTTAATGATATCATCGTGTCTCATTTTCGGAAAAGTTTCGGACAACGTTTCCAAGACCCTCTTCATCATCAGTTTTCTGTTGGCAAAGGCAAAATCCACACAATACCTCATTTCATCATAATACTGACGAGCTTCATTTGTCTTAAAAGGCAGAAAAGCCAATTCGGCACTGATATTGACCGAGGAATACCACAACTCGTTCAGTTGTTTAGCTTTTTTATTGTAATAATCGGCCACCTGCTTCCCGAGGTTTCGGCTGCCGGAATGAATCATAATCCAGATGAAGTTTTCAGTATCTTTTTGTATTTCAATAAAGTGATTTCCACCACCCAACGTTCCTATTTGTCGTAATGCTGCCTTGTATTGCTTACTTATTACGTGTAATTCGTCGAGATTATAATGCTGAGGCATAAGGTCTTCATCTTGAGTTTCATTGTGATGGCCAAAGCCAACGGGAATTTTCTTGCGAATTTCATCTACAATCTTTACCAACTTCGTTTTAGAAACGTTCGATGCTTTTAGGTTGGTGTTGACGGCGCACATTCCGCAGCCTATGTCAACGCCAACTGCGTTGGGAATAATCACACCATCGGTTGCCAACACTCCGCCAATTGGCATTCCATATCCCGAATGTGCATCGGGCATTAAACTCACGTGCTTGAAGGCAAAAGGCAGGTTAGCGAGATTAATCGTCTGTTCCATGGTTTTTTCGTCAATCGAATCCATCCAAATCTTAATTGGTACTCTTTCGGATAAAATAACTCTTTTCATCTGTTTGTATTTATTTTTACAAAGATATTTAGTCAAGTGCGCAGCCTTTTTGCGTAACTGAAATTATTTTCAGTATTTTTGTCGTAAATGCTAAATAAAATGATATGCCGGTAAACAGAAATGCATTAATCAGGTATAAAACTATCGATAACTGTTTGAGAAATTCGTATCGAAAATGGACGTTGGAAGATTTAATCGATGCCTGTTCCGATGCCTTATACGAGTTTGAAGGAATTCGTAAAGGAATCAGCAAACGCACCATCCAAATGGATATTCAGTTGATGAGAAGTGAAAAGCTGGGTTATAGTGCCCCAATTGTGGTGTACGAAAACAAATACTATAAATACGCTGACTCCGATTACAGCATTACTAATTTACCCTTGTCTGAGCAAGATATAAAGAATATGAGCGATGCTGTGGAAGTGCTCCGGCAGTTCAAGCAATTCTCGCATTTTTCGGAAATGTCTAATGTAGTTCGAAAGTTAGAATCGCACATTACGTCAGTAAAAAGTAAATCAGTACCTGTAATTGATTTTGAAAAAAATGAAAGTCTGAAAGGATTGGAATTCCTGGATGTTATATATCAGGCTATTCTCAACCAAAAAACCTTAAGAATAAACTACAAGTCGTTCAAAGCTAAAAATACGAATAGAATAATATTTTATCCGTATTTGTTGAAAGAATACCGGAACCGATGGTTTGTCTATGGAGCTAAAAAATATGGACTCATCTTGCAGAACCTTGCCTTAGACAGGATTACAAAAATATTCTCCGTAGAATCAGAACCTTATATTGAAAATACATTTTTTGATCCTGCTTCTTTTTTTGACGATATGGTCGGCGTTACAAAATCGCCGGCTTCTTCGTCTGAAACTGTCCGCTTTATTGCAAATTCTCAAAATGCACCTTATATCAGCACAAAGCCTATTCATAAAAGTCAAAAAATAATCGAAACTTACGATGACGGCAGTGTATTGTATGAGCTAAACGTTGTAATAAATCACGAACTCCAACGTGACTTTTTTGCCTATGCTGATGGAGTTACTGTTCTACAACCACAGCATCTTGTTAATTATATGGCAAATCACTAGTGTCCGGTTGTTTAATATCCTAAATTGCTATAACTCCTTCCTGTAAAGCGTTACAGAGATTTTTATTATT
>CAKUWM010000445.1 GCA_934699305.1 uncultured Saprospiraceae bacterium
TCCCATATCCTATCTAATGGAGAAACAATGCCCAGCTGTGTATGCTGCTGTAGATGCAGGTAGACCATCGTGGTCTCCAGCTTACTATGCCCGAGTAGCGTTTTGATAACATGAATGTTATTACCTTGATTGAGCATATGCGTAGCAAAAGAATGCCTTAAGGTGTGTGCTGTATATTTTCCACTTTCAAACCCTGCCTTACGCATAGTACTGTTCACCACCAGTTGCATACTACGCACATGCATGGCTCTCCCAGTTTGAGTACTGGTAAAAAAATATTGTACTGGTCTGCCAGCTGCTACATAATATTGTCGTAGTAGCGATAGTAGATAATCAGGAAGCAATGTAAACCGATCTTTTCCACCTTTTCCTTGTACCACTTTGATGCGTTTGTTACCGCTATCAATGTCGGCAACACTTAAATTGCACACCTCGCTAATGCGCATACCACAGCCATATAATAAGCCTAATACACATTTTTCTTTTAAACTTAAATCTGTTTGAAATAATTGCTGGATCTGAATTTCAGACATAATATCTGGTAGCAGAAATTGTTTTTTGGGATACAAATTACTGGGAACAATATAATCTGCTGGCATCACTTTCTTAAAGAAGAAGCTACAACTCTGTGCTACACTCCTACACTTAGCGCGACCCACTTTGTGGTTGGTTTTGATATAAATCAAATAAGCTTCGATGTGCTGTTGTCGCAAATCTTCGACTAGTAAATGGTTGTAATACTTAAACAAAAGTGTAAGTTCTTGGAGATAATTACGTACTGTTCCCTTGCCATAATCTTGGAGTAACAGCTGGTGCAATGTTTTATCCAACCAAAACTGTGCGGAGTCGTTAAGTGTTTTTAAAGAAATTTCATTACCTTTCATAAAATTATTTTTTAGTGAAAAGTAAAAGTGATACTTTTTTTTCGGTGAGCGCACGTTAACGCACTCACCGAAGGTGTCGCTTGAACAGCGGTTTGGCGTAATGGCGGGTGTCGTGGTTAATTGAACATTCGGGTTTCTAATAAACATTAGTGCTAAATTGAAAGTAAGTGCTTCTAAATCCGCCACTTCGCCAAGCTGCAAAACGTTACCTGCAAGCATTCCCAAAAAACCGTTTTAAGAATGAATCCCTTAATAAATGAATTAAAAAAATTTGGTAATATATCTTTAGAGATAGAAAATGAGTTATCTATCCGAATAAAAAAGTACGATAAGAAAAAAGGAGATCATTTTTTAAAACAAGGTCAAATTAATTCAAATATTTTTGTCATTGAAAAAGGATTTGCAAGAATTTATTTCATAAAAGATGAAAAAGAATTCAGTTCTTGGTTTGCTGCTGAAAATGAAATTATTGGCTCTATTTTTCCGCTTTTCTCAAATAAACCTTCATTCGAAAATATTCAATTTTTAGAGGATAGTATTATTTATTCAATTTCATCAATTGATTTAAAGGAGTTATATATAAAATATCCAGAATTTAATATTATAGGCCGTAAAATAGCAGAGAATCTTTGTGAGATATTAGAGCAAAGGATTATTTCTCTACATACCGAAAGTGCTGAAGAAAGATATAGAAATTTAGTACTTAAACATCCTCAACTTCTACAAAGGACTAATTTAGGACATATTGCCTCTTATTTAGGCATTACAAAAGAAACTTTAAGTAGAATTAGAAATCGAATTTGATTTAAGTCAAAAAAAACAAATGACTTCAATTGTAATTTTGCTGTCTAATTCTATATAAAATGAAATATCTATTTTTAGCACTTGCTATTATTTTCGAAGTTGTCGGTTCAAGTTTTTTAAATGCATCAAAAGGATTTACGAAAGTTATACCAAGTATAGTAACAGTCATTGCATATTTGGCTTGTTTTATATTTTTATCACAAGCATTAAAACAAATACCATTAGGAATTGCCTATGCAATTTGGGGTGGTTTAGGAATTGTATTGACTGCATTAATTTCAGTATTTGTATTTAAACAAACATTGGATATTCCAGCAATTATCGGTATAATTATGATTGTAGGAGGGGTTATTGTAATGAATGTATTTTCTCAATCTACTTCACATTAAATTATGCCAGCAGGTAACATTATGCCGTATAGCAGAAAGGCCTGATGAAGCGAAAGCCCTGAGCGTTGGCTCAGGGCTTTTTGCTATACGGTGTTCAGCGACTCCATTTGCATAGGAGGTTTTGTAGCCTAAAGCTTCTTGCTTAAAACGGTATTTTGGCTAATTCCTTTTACAAATATCAACGTTTTATACTTCATTTTTATAATTTTCTTGTTGTCTTAAAC
>CAKUWM010000446.1 GCA_934699305.1 uncultured Saprospiraceae bacterium
GGATCAGCTTGTCCGATACAAAAGTAATAAAAAAGATTAAATACAATTAATGTGCTCGGTTATTACGGGCTAATACATATTTCGAATGAGACATTTCTATTATATTTTACTGATTTTCTTAGTGGTTTCAAGTTTATTGATTTGTTGTTACCTTCTTTGTGACTTATAGAGCAAACAACAATACATACATATTGCTCATTACATGACGATTAAGCGAAATGAGTTATAAATGAGTTATGATTTATTGCCGATTCCTCTTGAAATTCTATTTTTGCCCTTTACGAACACATAAAAAAGGAGGTGACAGGCAGACAAAGAAGAAAAAAGCGACAAACATCACAGGCTACCGGCTTGAGCCATTGAAAGGATAGATATGGCACAACAACAGTATTTTATAAATCAAAAAAGACGTTATTATGACTAAAAAAACAATTTTAAGCAGTATATTCGCAATTGCATTGGTAGCGGTTGTAGGAATGGGAATCAATCGAAGTGTGAACAATGATGCGAATCTTTCAGATTTGGCATTGGCTAATGTGGAAGCTTTAGCACAAACAGAAACAGGACAAGGGTTTGATTGTCTCAGACCATATGATGCAATCTGTTATACAGATTGGGCTCACGCAATTAGATACTTAGGACACAGATCGACTGTAATTGCTTAAAAAACATCTAATTAATTATTGATATGAAAACGAAAACTTTCTCTATAGCTTTTGCAATAGTTTTGTTAATGATTATGGCATTTAGTGGAATGAAAAGTAAAACAAACAAAGTTTATTTATCGGATTTGACTTTGAGCAATATAGAAGCTCTGGCTGATTATGAAATTATAGTAGGTCCTTTTTGTATGCATATTTATCCAATGCCTGTATGCGATTATTATCCTGATGAAGGAATAATTTTATTCGGAGTACCCTATAACAATAGTTCGTTATAAAATATCCATTTTCACACGGCAATCTTGCCGTAATCTCTAAGTTCTTTGATAATTTTCCTATTTTTCTTCGTGTTCGTGTTTATGCCGAACTTGCGAATAAATAGCTTCAGCAATAAATCGTTGTTATATATTGTTTTATAACTCGACATAGAAAAAGATTGGTTTGCGCAGGGATTGCTCTGCAACCATTCTATCTTAGCCAGATTGACTGCGGTCAAGGCGGCGTTAAAATGAAAATTGAGTTTGTTTTCGCTTCTTGCCTGACAATGCGTCAAGCCGCAATACTGTTTTGCATCGCGATAAATAAACTCGATTTGAAAACGCGAGCGATAATAGCGGACAATTTTTTCGGCATCCATTTCGAGGTCTGTTGAGAAGTATAACTTCCTTGCAACCTCTTTCCCGTTTTTGTAAAATACGGCTATCGCCAAATTAATGGTCATTTCAAAAGCCACGGAGTACACTGCGGCCGAATAAATGGTCAGTTCATCGCAGACCACCTTTTTTGAAAAATGGTTCATATCGGGTGATTTCGGGTCAACCTTTCCGTCATATTTTTTAGGTGCGCCGCGCTTGCCCGTTGGTTCTCCCCTATAAATATACTTAAGATTGGCATCGTCCCGCAGCCGGCTGATAAAATGCATGCCTAAATCCAATACGGTTTTCACCACCTGAGATTTGGAAAAATACGCATCAGCGACCAAATATGAACTTAATTCTTTGAAATACATGTAATTATTTTTTAGAACAGAGCAATAATAGTCCAACAAAGTCATATCCGGTAAAGGCGGTGTTTGAACAGCGTTTAAGTGAAAAGCCATATTACGGCAGACGTCCACGGCGGCAAAGCCACAAATGTCCAAACCCCATTTGGTTTGTTTGGCGCAACCCGACCAGTACTTGTTTACTCCGAAAGTTGATTTTCCACTCTTGGAAATATAGCTCGGATCAAAAGCAATGATGCATTCATTTATCTTTTGCTGCAGAATCAGCCAGAGATTAAAAGACTGAAAATCGAATCTGTTCTCAAAATGAATGCGGAAAAACTGTTCACAACAACCCGAAAAACGGGCTAATTGTGAGAAATTTATTCTATCTTTAATGCTCAAAAAGCAAAGCAGTACAGTAAGTATACACTTTTTACGGCTTTCTTTTAAGCGATTAAACTTATCAGCAGATAATGCGCTGCTTATCAGCGAAATAACATTTGGGTGGTTGTTGATTGTCATATCTCCTCAGATTACGGAATAATCTTTAAAGATAATGATTTTCAGCGACCTACCCAAACATTTTGACGATTATTTTGCTGACAATCAGAAGATTATGTGGTTTTATAACGAACTATTG
>CAKUWM010000447.1 GCA_934699305.1 uncultured Saprospiraceae bacterium
CACCACCACCGATGGCGACTTTGCCGGTGGTACTCATTCCTCTTCTGTCTTCGAGATTATCACTCTGACGACGACCTTGCCATTTCATATATATACTTTTTTAAATTAAATCAATTTAGTTAATCAATGTTATGACTTCAATTGACTAATGTAGTAACAAAGTACAGCAACTTTTTTTATTTGGCAAAATTTTTTTGGAAATAGGCGATGGAGTATAGGTGGATACAAGCATTACCATGTTTTCAGTTGGTTAACTTTAAAAGTCCATTCCGGAGTGAATAATTTGTTGGTAATCTCTGCGCTATACCAGGGACTTAATGTGGCGTCATTGTTATTTTTAAGGATTTGAGTCTCTTGGGCAGGCATATAGCTTTGGGCTATAAGGAATACTTTTTTACCTTTTTTGTTTTCGGCGACATCCACTACGATTACGGCGTGACCCGGAGAACCTCCGATGATAAAGACATCGCCAATTGCTATGTTTTTAATGCTTACAGGGCGCAAAGTTTTGGATAGAGAGATGGTTCCAGCATAGGTAAAAACATCCTCCAAATAGAGCCTGAAATCAGGATACGTATTAGAAGGCTCCGTAGTCTTGCTCCATTTTACATTATTGCCGTTGACGATGATTCTGTAACCCTTCATCCACGTGGAATAGTCCATTTTGAACCCATTGGTGAGGTCAAAAGATATTTTTTCATAAGCCTTGATAGAATAAAGATATTCACTTCGCAATCGGATGATTGCATCGGCACATTGTTGTAGATTTTGATCCGAAATAGGCATATCCACTACTGCCTCATAGACATCTTTATATTTAATAGTACCATTATAGTAAAGGACCTTTGATTCTGCCGGTTTCAGAGGAAGGTTGCGCAAGTAGTGAGCAAAGGAACCTACAGCTACCGGCTTACGAGAAAAGCCATCCGGCGGAATAAATCTTGTCCGAACAGTCATTCCGGCTTTGTCGATGTTGTTGACAACAGTTTCGCCACTAACAATCGTTGAAGGTGCTGTGGGATATACGTGTTCAACGGATTGTCCACAGCTGCTGAAGGCAAGGCAAATGTAAAGTAATATGGTTGGTTCTTTTTTCATTTATTTTATAAAAATCCATTCAAAACAGACTAAAATGATGTTGAATCATTTGGTTGTATCTCTTTTCAGGATGATATTCCTTTTTATCCGGATTCGCCGAAATCGTTCAAGCTTATTTTACCTTTGATGCTTAGCATGAAAGAATAAAGTTGCTCCGAAATATTGATATAACGGTCAGTTGGCAAACTTTCTTGCGTTAAAAATGAACTTAATAGCAAAGATTTTTATATAATTTTAATTTAGATTTAATCTATTTAAACATATATTTGCCTAAAATTTTTGAAAAATGCGGCGATTTGTGCTGGTAGCCATGCTGTCATGTTTATATACGGTAGGCATTTTGAGGGGACAATCATTGATTGACAGTCTTGACGAAGAGACATCATCGGAAGTGAAGTGGTATGATAAATTTACATTGGCATCTTATGGTGTCATGAATTATCACCGATATGACTGGCAGCTCTTACCTTCTAAGCGCAATGATATAGACTTTGAGAGGGCTGTAGTTCAGCTTGGATATCAGCCTTCAAGGAGGTGGTTATTAAACATGGAACTGGAGATAGAAGCAGGTGGGACAGGTGTTGCGCTTGAGTTTGACCCACTTGAAGAATTTGGAGAGTATGAATACGAAGTAGGAAAAGGAGGTGAAGTTTGGTTGGAACAGTTTAATTTTCAATATAATTTTACTGAGAATCACCGGATTACCTTTGGGCGGATAAAAGTTCCTTTTGGGCTTATGAGTTTTATGGATGAGCCAACGGAATATCATACTGCGACATTATCAGAGATGGAAAATACGATTTTGCCCACCAACTGGACAGAATTTGGTATAATGGCATCAGGTCGTATTAAGGGTAATTGGATGTATTATGGCGGAATAGTCAATGGTTTGGACGGTAGTGCATTCAATTCAGCTAATTTTATTAAGAGGGGGAATCAGAAGCGTTTTGAAACCACAAATGTAAACGATATTGCTGTAGTGGGGCGTATCGACTATGAGATGGGATACGAAAAGGGTTTCGGAATAAGTGGATATTTCGGCAATACAGTCAACAATAGGCCAAAGCCGGATATTCAATACGGAGCATACCTTGCTTTGGTAGAGGCGCATGGCGTATATGAGTTAGCACCCTTTGAATTTAGTGGAATTGTGCTCTATGGTCAATTGCAGAAC
>CAKUWM010000448.1 GCA_934699305.1 uncultured Saprospiraceae bacterium
TTCCGAACTTGATACCGATGATAGAGCCATTATCTTTAAGATGATTGATAAAATGCTGACCTCTAAAAAGTTCAAGGACTTCTTTAATAAAAATGTTGCTTCGCTTTAAGGAATAGAATCGTACATGCGCTGCATTAGGTCATTGATTTTAGGAACGTATTTGCGAGCCTTATATCTTTTGTATTCTCCGTAAGAACTTTATTTGGCAACTGACAGTAATTTCTCGTCAATAGTCAAGAACTTAAAAACATAACTGCTTCTTGGGTTCTCCACCTCTGGCGTTATCCAAAACACATCCGTAAAGCTTGGCGTGATATGGTACGTGCGTAACTTGCCGTTTGCTATTATCTGTTTTATTTCTTGTAAGTCCATAACTAAAAAACCACCTCGTTAAAGGTGGTTATAAGCTGTTATTATTCTATACTTTTCTGATACAATAAACCATATAGCGTGCTTAAAAGCAACAACCTATCTTTTTCATTTTTGAAGTTTATAAGGTTTATATATTCCAAATAAGCATCGTAATCATTAAAACCACTACTCTCTAACTTTTCAAAATAGTGTATTCGTTCTCTTGGAAAAGATGACTTTGGGTGCGCTTCCATAACATCATAAAGACATTTCTTATTTTTAAAAAAAACACCTGTCAAACCAAAATTAGAAAAATCAGGAACTTTTTCTTCTAATGCCTCTAATATTGTATTAGATTTATTGGCATTTGAATAGATTTCTTTGAAAAAAGCGATATAATCTTTCTTTGTGGTTTGACTTAAATAATTCATATCTATAGATAAACTTTCTATTCTCTTCAAATATTTAAAAAATTCATCGGAACTACCTTGGCCACTCTTATCTAAACTTAAAGAAAAGCAATCTAAAAATTCATTCTCAAGATTTTTAAAATCTTCAATTTCCTTTTTTGATTTTTGGTCCGTCTTACATGAGAACATTACCGTTAAAAATGCGCATACAAATATTTTTTTCATATCTATTCATTAAATTTTCGCTCAAAGAATTTCTCAAATTTTTTCATGTCCTTTGAGTGTGTTGTGAAAATTGAGTAAGCATTCCTTTTAAGTCCAGATTTAAATCTTAAATAAGAATTAACCTTATAGTTTGCAATACTGCCATAATTACCCATGGCTGTGCCTTTAGTGTACTGTATATTAGTTGCTGTTTCTACACCATAAGCATAAGAAATGCACTGTTGGTTCTTGCGTTCAAATCCCATAACCGAAGCTCCTTGCACGGAATGTGTATATAGTTCAGAAACTACTCTAACTTCTCCATCAGCTGTATCTATATTTCCATCAAGTTTTATTGGCAATAAAGGTTTATTGGCAACTTCAAAATAATCCATCATTGCAAATACACCTTCTCCTTTAGATTTTGCATGATGAGCGGCAAACATAGTTTGGTCTAAATTCTTTTGAGTATCAGATAAATCATTTAGCTTTAAAACTTCGCTACTTTCTTCTAAACCGTATGGGTTCATGGCTTTTACATCGTCTCCAGAAACACTCGTTAAACCAGCTTGAATATTATGCTCATTTCCATTGAGTAATTTTTTAGCCTGTTTATAGGAAACACCATATTGGTCAACAAATGATTGGACATCATCTCCTTCTTCTGCTACGTACGAAACAATACCATCGTCTCCAACTGTCGGTTTCCAATATTCACCATTTGGGTCTATATATAATATAGGATTATTGGTTGTGTAAACGTAAGGTGAATCATAATAATAATTTTCTGCCATTGGGTCGATACTCATCCATCTTCCCAAACTCGCATCATAGTTTCTTGCACCGTAATCATACCAATCCAGACCCAACTCCTCGTTGAGCTCCTTTCCGTTGAATTTCCATTTCTCCGCCAAGCTCGATGAGCCGACATTATTGTACCCTTTGTGCTCAAGCCCGAAGAGTTAATACATTGCTTAAAAAAATAGGCTATACCTTATTTTCATATTTTTTAGCTGTACCTCAACTTCAATACAGTTATTTTAAAGAACGTTTTACTATGACCAAATCTAAAGAATTATATAATTGTGTCCTAACTATTTTAGTAATAAAACTCATATTACAAGTATAGATTTCAATTAAAATTCTAAACCTAATTGAACTAAAAATAACTATATTGCCGACAATAAAATATTCACTATTGCCAGAGTTAAGTAAAATATGGTTATTTAGAATGATTGCATTGGATAATGTTGAATCTGATTTAACTCATGGTCTTTTTTCTAAACTAAATGCACCAAATAATCC
>CAKUWM010000449.1 GCA_934699305.1 uncultured Saprospiraceae bacterium
TGGGGAGACATTTATTGTGACGTCGCTGGCTGCATTATTTTCCTTAATACTTACTGTTTTTGCCGTAAAACTATTTGCCGATTTTCTTCCTGAAGGCCTTTTTGATTATATGAATTACGGAAGCATGATTGGTTTTATGCTCACTTTGATTATAGTAATCTCCCTGCTTTCCGGTCTTTACCCAGCGTGGCTTTCGTCCAAAGTAAAAACCGTAAATGTGTTGAAAGGCGTTACCGAAAATGTAATGGGAAGACATAGTTTTTCCTTTCGTAAAGGATTGATCGTTTTCCAATTCCTGATAGCACAGGTTTTCATCATTGGTAGTGTCATCATTCATCAACAACTCAGGTATGCTACGAAAATGGATTTGGGTTTTAATAAAAATGGGATTGTAACTGTAGAAGTTCCTTATTATATCGAAGATGATCCGAAATTCAAAGACAAGCAATTTGTATTGAAAAATGAATTGCTTCGGAATGCCGCCATTGCAGGAGTATCACTTGGTAGCCGGCCGATGGATAATTCCATGTGGGGAAATATAATGACCTACTATAATGATACTTCGGAAGTTCAGCAACAAATCAACATGAAATTTGGCGATATTGATTACCTGAAATTGTACGATTTTCAATTGCTTGCCGGAAGAAGTTTTGTAGCCTCCGATACAATGAATGAGATCGTTATTAATGAAAAAGCAGTTCAGGCTTATGGATTTCAATCGCCGCAGGAAGCAATTGGTAAATTATTATCCCGGGCTGGAGATAAAACCTTTTCTTATCCCATCGTAGGCGTGGTCAGTGATTTTCATCAGTTTGGGGTACAATCCAAAATCGATCCTGTACTTATTGCCACAAGTAAGAATCAAACTTCCATACTCAATATAAAGCTGCCTGATGATGCCTCTAAATGGAGTAGTTCCATAAAAGTAATAGAGCGCGAATGGAAAAAACTGTATGCAGGAGTTCCGTTTAAATACAGTTTTTATGATGAAACCATTAGCAGTATGTATGAGGCGGAAGAACGTACCCAAACATTGGTAAACGCGGCTACTGCCATAGCAATTTTAATCAGTTGCCTCGGATTATTTGGACTGGCAACCCTTACCGCTTTTCAGCGTACCAAAGAAGTGGGCATCCGTAAAGTATTGGGCGCATCTGTAACAGGAATTGTTCGGTTATTGTCAAAGGAATTTTTATCCCTTGTACTGATATCTGTCATCATCGCGACACCCATAGCCTGGTGGATGATGAGTAAGTGGCTGGAAGATTTTGCCTTTCGGGTGGAAATACATTGGTGGTTATTCCTTCTTGCGGGACTTGCGGCAGGAATCATCGCGTTAATTACGGTTAGCTATCAAGCTATAAAAGCTGCGATTGCGAATCCTGTAAAGAGTTTACGGACGGAGTGAAAGGCCCCTAGCCCCCAAAGGGGAACTCTGACCTAACAGACATTGCGAAGCACGAAGCAATTTAACCTGTCAGGTCTCTAAAACATAATATATGATACGAAACTATATTAAAATAGCAATCCGCAATCTCTGGAAAGACCGGACGTTTACAGCGCTAAACATTATCGGACTTACCGCAGCATTTGGCGTTGCCATCTTGTTGGGGACATTTGGGGTCTTTCAACTGTCTTTTGACCGTTTTCATAAAAATGGCGACCAACTCTATCAAGTATATTCTGAAAATCATGAAGCAAATGGCATAGATGCCAATATCTCAAAATCTGAACCTTTTGCAGCTGCGTTTCAAGAAGAAGTGCCAGGTGTGGAAAAAATAACTCGGTATAACAGTAGTGGGTTTTTGATCTCATTTGATGATAAACAATTTCAAATTAACGGAGCTTTTGTGGATCCTGATTTTTTCGAGATGTTCAGCTTTCCAATTATTGAAGGTGACACAAAAAATCCGATTACATCTGAATCCACCATTGCCATAACTGAGGCAACTGCAAAACTTATTTTTGGTAAGGAAGATGCCATTGGCCAAACGGTAACGATTTTGAGAGATGGTGAGGAAGTCCCTTTTACCATTTCAGCACTTGTGAAAGATTTTCCAGTTACAAATTCCTTGGGTTTTGACATGGTTTTAAACTTCAAGAGCCAACCAAGAAAAACCTATGCCGAAGCTGTCGGTCATTGGGATAAGGAAAACCACGAAGTCTATATGCAATTGGCCAAAGGCATGACGCCTGTTCAATTTGAAAAAAACACGGTCGCTTTTACGAATTTGCACTATAAAGAT
>CAKUWM010000450.1 GCA_934699305.1 uncultured Saprospiraceae bacterium
GTGATGCTGGGTTCACTCAGCGGACAGCGACTCGGCGTATGGGTGGCGCATGGTGAGGGTAAGTTCGCACTTCCGAAAGCCGAAAGCGATTATAACTTCGCAATGAAGTTCAGCTACGAAGCCTATCCAGGAAATCCCAACGGTTCCGATCACGCCACTGCGGGTATCGCATCAGCCGATGGCCGTCACTTGGCTATCATGCCGCACATCGAGCGAAGCCTCAAGCCATGGAACTGGCCGCATTATCCTGCGGACAGAACTGATGACTTCACTCCTTGGATGGAAGCTTTTGTGAATGCGAGGAAATGGGTGGAGGAGAATTTCTGATCTTCGGAGTTCGATTTTCGACGTTTAGTGTTCGATATTTCTTCTGATTGAAAAATTGGAAGAACTTGTTCGCCGTGGCGAATTGAAACATTGAAAAATTAGAAACCTCCGAAATAGATTGGTTTCAAACAATAGCCTCAAATCCAAAAATCCCTCAGAGAAATCTGAGGGATTTTTTTTGTTCAAAATTTAGAATATCTTGACCTAGGGTTTAAGAAAGAAAGGATTCTAGGGAAGAATTTTGAATAACTTCAAGAAATGATTGAAAACATAGTAACCGCTGGGGTTGTATTCCTAATCCTCTTCTCTATTTTGATAATTTGGAAAAAGTCCGAGAAGATATCCGAATCCATTTTAATAAAATTATTGAATAAAAAATCTACAGAAAGTATGGATATTGACAATTTAATTAGATTTTTAATTTTGATTTTTTGGTTAGCACTTATATGGACACCAATAATCTATGTTTTATCATTAATCTTTGATTGAAATAGAAAATATATATTTATCGACTTACTTCACCTCTAATATTTGGGTGCAACTGCCAATCATTATAATCTTTATGAAAAAGTCCTAGTCTACTAAATTTAAAGTCCTATGAAAATATGTGATCCCTATGATTTTTTTGATTTGGTAAAAATTGGAGGTGGAATTATAGCGGGGATTTTTCTTTCCACAGTTACTTTTCTTTTAACTTACAGAAATAGCTGGAGAAATAAACTTACAAAGGAATTAACAGTTAGCTTAAAATTTAATAAAAAGTCTACATACGGGGACTCACCACACTTGAATTTAAGATATTATATAAACAATACGACCGGTATAGAACTCTCAATAAACTCTGCATTTCTTGAACTTCCAAACGGTTTACCTGGAAATGTGGGGCCAAATTCCACCTACGGTGAAATGTTATTTGGAAAAGGTCGCTACTACATATTTAAAGAAAGTAAAAATATGACTCACCACCTTTCAGATGAATTTTCTATAGATAATAAAGATGTGCTTGACTCATTAGTTAATCGAAAAGTCAAAAAAACAAGACTTATATTGAACACAAGTAGGTATGGACAAGTAAAATCAAAATACTGTAAAATTTAAATATAATACCACAATTTTTCATCAATTTAATGCCACACAGAAATTACAGCTAAAGTTAATATTTCCCATGAGCTTTAATTATTTGAAAAATCATATTTGCGATTTTTAACAGTCTATTTGTAAATGGTGGATTAATCGTTCTAAACCTCTTTCAATATTTTTAATCCCCGAATAAAAATATTTATCATCTTTTTGTTTCAATTTGCTATTTGCATACTGCTCTAAGTCTTCTATTCCGTCAGTTATATATATTTCCGCATCGCTATTTTTATTGTAAAATTTTGAAGCGGCAGGAAACTGAACAAAAAAAGTATGATTGAAAATTGAGATTTTCCCTAGTAGTTCATGGGCACTATCCTTTCTCGCATAGGTTCTCAACCAATCTTTCTTGATCTTTTGTAATTTCTCAATTTCTGAATTAATTTTTTGTGGTGACATTTTATTAAGTCGATTAGTAAAACCCTATTTATTCACTTCTCAGCTAAACACAAAAATGTTTAAATATTAACGGAAAGATACTTACTATGATTAGGACTTCTATTTCTCCATCATCTTCTTCAACAACTCCACCTTTTCCCGCTCGGATTCCAGAAGTCGCTCATAAAGCTTTTTGTTCTCCTCAATGACCTCAAAAACCTTATCCAGCGCATTAAATGTACAATTTGATGCATGAATAGCTCCATTATTGGCACTTTGATCATTGAAGTAATTAAAGAAATTTATTACGTTATCATCTGAAAAACTCTTAATCGCTTCCGCCTGAACTTTTAAAATCTCAGCCACCTGACTCAACAGTTCCTCCCCGCTAGGCGGAGTCTAC
>CAKUWM010000451.1 GCA_934699305.1 uncultured Saprospiraceae bacterium
TGAAGTACTCCCGATTTTCTGGACAGCCGAATAAGTAATAACTTAGAGGTTGATATGAAAAGAGAACGACGTAAATTTTCGGCTGATTTCAAAGCCAAGGTAGCCTTAGAGGCCATCAAAGAACGAAGTACCGTACTTCAGATTTCGAGTAAATTTAAAATCTCGCCGGCACAGGTGACGAAATGGAAGCACGAATTCTTAGAGCGAGCCACAACGGTTTTTGAGAAAGAGGTTCCGGATCAGAAAGAATCAGAGAAAAAGGAGCAAGAACTTTACTCCAAAATCGGGGAACTTCAGGTACAGGTTGATTTTTTAAAAAAAGTTTTGGGGAAATGAGTGTACATCAAAAGCGGATGCTGATTACACCTTCTTATCGGAAACTTGCTGTCAGTAAGCAATGTGCTTTACTGGAACTACCGCGGAGCAGCTATTATTTTAAGCCTCGGGGGGAGAACCTTCTTAATCAATTCATTATGAACAAAATTGATAGTAAGTTTACGGAATGCCCTTTTTACGGAGTAGAACGTATGACCGATTATATCAATTATAGGTATGGACTAGGAGTAAATGTAAAACGTATCCGCCGGCTGTATAAATTGATGGCTCTGGATACATTGATGCCTAAACCCGGATTAAGCAAAAAAGCGAAAGACGCATTCATTTTCCCTTATTTGCTCAATAAGCTGACCATAGACAGGCCCAACCAGGTGTGGCAAGCGGACATAACTTATGTGGCCATGCAGAGGGGTTTTATGTACAAGTTTGCTATCATTGATGTGTATTCTCGCAAAATTTTAGGCTGGGGAGCTTCTAACACAATGAGCGTAGCCTGGATGATTGAGGTACTTGAATCAGCTATCCGAAAATACGGAAAACCTGAAATTTTCAACTCGGATCAGGGTAGCCAGTTCACCAGTCTAAAGTTCGTCAGCTTGCTCAAAAAGCACAAAATAAAACAGTCTATGGACGGAAAAGGAAGGGCACTGGATAACGTCTTCATTGAACGATATTGGAGGAGTTACAAGTACGAATATCTCTTCCTGAATCCTCCAAAAGATGCATGGGAATTATTCTCTGAAACGGAAAAATATGTGAAATTTTACAACAAAGAAAGAAGGCATGAGGCTCTTGAACGCCTTACTCCTAATGAAGTATATTTTAACTATAGAAAAATACCAAATGTTTCTTAATTTTGAATAAGTGCTGCCCAGTATTTGGGGAGTACTTCATTCTGACAATTCCTCTATAGCCATTTTTTTACTGTTTATTATATCGATGTTTACTTAAGTATAGAAAAAGTGGGAGTATAAGCTCATACTGACTTGACGATATCCAAGAATCCACTGAATTTCAGGATAAGTAATTCTGAATATGATACGTTATTAACTCATCATTGCCACTCAATAAATTCTTCTTCCAAGATCCCAACTGTTTAAAACTATTTTCATATAATTGTCTTTTAGAAACCATAAGCACTATGAACCATGATAGTTCATATATCAAGAATAATTTTAATTCTTTCGTGTTAAAAATACCGTATTTCACCCCCCTTTATCTAGAATAGGAAGGGCTAGTTGAAAAATGGTAATTGCTCTATTCATAAATCAATATATAATGGAATTTATAAAAACATTTTTGTCAAAAACCCTTGACAAGCTTTTTACTACTCTTTCTAAAGAAGTATATGAAGTTTGCTTTAATAGAATTTTAGAATATCAAACAGAAGAGTATAACAGAAATTTTTATACAAAGACAATTCTACATAGAATGGAACCTGTTAAACTCTACGATTTTTATCAACCACTTTATATAAATAAGTTTGGTACAAGAAAGCAACTGGAAAGGTTGAGTACAAAGAATATTAAAAAGCTTTTTAAAGAAAGAAGTTGTATCACAATTATTGGAACCGCAGGGAGTGGTAAAAGTACTATTGTAAAATATTTACTTCTAAAGTCAATTGAAGAAGATTTTAAAATTCCTATTAAGATTGAACTTAGATATTTAAACGCTTATCCCAATACTCTTTTTAAATATATTGAAGATGAAGTATTTAGGTTGAGTCAGCTTGCTTTTGACAATGGTGTTATTAATAGATTATTACATAGTGGAAACTTCATATTTTTCTTCGACGGATATGATGAACTTGGTTCTTCAATTAAAGAGAAAGTGACTAAGGAAATTAATGAGTTTACTAAATTGTATAATAGCAATAAATATTTAATTACATCACGACCATATAC
>CAKUWM010000452.1 GCA_934699305.1 uncultured Saprospiraceae bacterium
GAATATTTTCTAATAGCCTCGGCCGACAGAACTACCTCTGCCAAATCAAAAATCACAAATGTGCTGATAGAGGAGCGAAAGGCAAAAGTTACCGCCAAATCGGGGTTGTCAAAACCAAGCGCCCCGGATGCAGGCAATAAGCCTTATAAAGAGGGTGGGGAAGGGAAGAAGAGGGAGAAACATATCTGTGAATGTGAGGCCAGAGTGAGGGCTTTTATGAGGATGATTCGAATTGGCGAAGGCACTCAGGACAAGGGAGGTTACACCAGAATTGTAGGCGGAAGCAAATTTGCAGATTATGGCAAAGATATGAGCACTCACCCTAAGGTTTATATCAAAGAATATGATTCAACTGCTGCCGGAGCGTATCAAATTACAAAAACCAATTGGAATGATTCTAATTTCGTAAAGTGGAGAGAAAAAATAGGGATTAATGACTTTAGAGAAGAAAGTCAAGATATTTATTGTGTCTATCTCATTGTTAAAAAAAAGATGGCCTTTCCTAGCCTTAATTCCGGAAATATTGATTCTGCGATCGAGAAATGCTCGAAGGAATGGGCAAGTTTACCAGGCGCTGGCTATGGTCAGCGAGAGGAAAAAAAAGAAAAGATAATTAAAAAGTATGGCGAGTTTTTAGAGGATGAACTAAAAGGTGTTTCTAATTTATTTATTAAACCAGGATTTCTAAAAAAATATTTTAATTTAGGCTGTTGCACTGGGGAGAAAGAAAGTGCTGAGGACACAGACGATGTAATAGTGAGGTTTGATGATAATATCGAAAATGAAAGGAGGGCTGTCGTTAGTTTAAAAACAATTGAAATTTTAAGGAAGTCTGCAAAGTCTTCCGGTAATAAAGTGGTTATGATTACAAGCACTATTCGTACTCCGAGAAAGCAAGCAGAAGCAATGTACGAGAATGAGAGTAAAGGAAACCACATTCGTTATGCATTACCTGGCCAGGAAGTCATTGCTGTTTATAATGAAATGAAGAGGATTGGGAAGAATCGCAACGTGGTGATTGCTGCTATGGAGGATAAAATAATTGAGCTTTCTGAAAAAGGACAAAGAGTCTCAAAACATTGTGTTCCCGAAACAGTCTACTCGAAAATGAATATCCTTGATGTTTCTTACCTGAAAGGTCTAAGTAATCCGTCAAGCTTTATCAAAGAACTGGCAAATGATGAGAATGTTTTAAAAATTTTACATCCGCTAAAAAATGTAAAGTCAGGTGGCAAAATTGTTTATGACGGTGGAGAAGCCGCTCTTCATATTGAAATAAAACAATAAAGATGAATAGAATACTGGTTTTATTAATGCTAATATCTATCTCATGCAATGGTAGTGGACAGTATGAAAATACTAAAGCTGACAAAGTTGAAGGAGATAAGGTAACAGAATATAAATCAAACTATAACTTCGGATTGAAGTTCAATCTGTTAGGATTAGCCGTAATGGATAATGATAAAAAACTAATTGAAAAGTTGATTTCCGAAGGTGCAAGTCTGGAAAATGCAGCTCAAGATGATTACAACATTTATGGGGCACTGTATGTAGCCATTATTGAAAATAATCAGGATATGGTTAGGTATCTATTGGAGAAAAAAGCGGACGTTAATGCAATCTATAATGAGGAAGGGAATACCCCTTTGGTAGCAGCCATTAGATTAAATAACGATACAATAGTGAAATCATTGCTCGAAAAAGGAGCCAAACAAAATACGGGTTTTGTTATTGTTCCGATATTGGAAGCTACAATTGAAAATAATTCAAAAATTATAAAATTGTTAATGGATTATGGTGCCGATCCTAATTATAAAAATAACGAGGGTATTTCTGCCTATGATTATGCGATAAAACATAACAACAGCCTTTTGCAATTTTTGAAAAAAACAGACAATGGTCAAATGACTTCATTTAGAGAATTAATTGTCGGCAATTATAGAATAAATTGTAATGATAAACAAGCACTTATTATTCTTGATCAAAGAAATGCTTATCTGGATCTCAATACCAACAATGGGTTTGTTAGACTGGTTATGGAATTGAAACAACAAAATGAAAATTATGAAATTATATTTAACGATGTTGCTGCAATCACAAGACGGAATATTGATTATCCTTGGAAACTATTTTCAACTCAAAAACCAGTTGCAACAATACATCACACTTCCCCGGGAAAAATAGATCTTTCCTGGATAGGGTTTTTCAACGAAATGAAGATGTAAATTGAATT
>CAKUWM010000453.1 GCA_934699305.1 uncultured Saprospiraceae bacterium
GAAATTTTTATTCCTATAATATCACACGTCACAATACTCATTTGGGCCCAACAAATATAAATGTTCAGGATCTTAATTCTGTTTTTATCGATTATCCCCAACAAAATTATCAGCTCTCTGCTACTTCTCCAGCTTTAGGCAGTGGAATTGGCGGCAGTGATATGGGTATTTACGGAGGCGATTTTCCTTTTGTGGATGGTGGCTATCCTGAGCTGCCTGCAATTTACTATCTTGATGTTCCCGGCGCAGGAAATCAGCAAACCGGTGTTAATGTATTGATTAAAGTGAGAACGAATAACTAAACCTAATGTTTTTTGCATGAAAAAGTTAATTAAAATATTGTTGATGTTTTTTTGTTTTTTCATCAGTTCATTGGTGTTCTCACAAGGGAAAAGAATTGATAGTTACATTGAGAAAACCAATCAACAAAAAATACATCATTTCTTATCACAAGCACTGATAAACCTCAAGAGCTTCAATTCCAGCGACAAAAACAGCAGTGATTTATATACATATAAGAGACAAAATAAAAGACTAGCGCAGAGTATTGAATTAGACACAGCAAACAATTCAGTTACTATTGGAATTCTTCTTCAATCTAAGCTTTCAATTTCTGAGAAGAACAGGTTGTTTCTTGATTTGAAACTAATCTACAGTGGTATTTACAACTATTATACTGCTACTATTAAATTAACTGATTTGGAGGACATTGCTGAATTGGAAAGTATAAGATACATTGAACCTTCGTTTAAAACACACTCTTTGCTTGATCAAAGCATTCGGGATATTAATGCTAATAATGTTTGGTCTGGAAACATTGAGTCAACACCAATTAATTATTTAATAAATGGAGAAAATACTTATATCGGGATTATAGATACGAAACCAAATGTATCTCATTTGACTTTTCTTAATAATGATGGCCAATCTCGTTTTCAAAACACAGATGATATTGAAAACTATACATATGATTTGTGGAATGATCCTGGCCACGGCTCTCATGTTGCAGGAATTGCTGGAGGAACAGGCTTTTATAATAATGAGACTGAATCTTGGGCTAAAAGAGGAGTCGCATACAAATCAAAACTTCTGTGGTATCCTTCAGGATTTTCAAATGGTGAAGTGAACGCCCTAGTATATATGAAAAATTTTGTGGGAAATGACCCACTTATTATCAATAACAGCAATGGTATTTTTTATGGCCCAAGAGATGGAAGCCTAATGGTCGAGCGTTTGCTTGATAGTCTTATAAACGGAAATTTGGTCTATGTAAATGCTGCGGGTAACCAATCCACCCGGTTTTCTGATCCAATATTTTTAACTGGTAGATATAATCTACATAAGTTTGGTCAAATTGGGTCCGAAATCAGTTCTTTTAGTGAAGTTGAAGTAAAAGTAAATTCGGCTTTTTTGTGGAATCTAGAAAACAATGAAATAAATATTGAAATTTGGCATGATAATGATATAGATGTTGAGATTGTTACTAATGATATTATAAATCCTTTGACAAGTGGTCGAATTGTATCTGGTAGCTGGAATCATTTTTACATTAATGATCAAGACTATATAAAGATACATAACTCAAATACTAATTACCATATATCTCAGAACGATTCAAATAATAGCAATTCAAAAGTACTTTTTATATCATTCGATGCACATGATGATAAATTTCCTTGGGGCACATATACAATCAGACTATATCCTCACTCCTCCGCTGAATCAGGGCCATTTCATGCATATCTATGCGAAAAAGGAATAAAAAAAGGGGGGTTTATCAATGGCGATGATTACCATACTGTTGTAAGCCCTGGTATTATTGAAAAGATAATATCAGTAAGTTCGTCACGAAAATCTACTGAAGATGATGGGGATATTGCTGGTAGCAGCAGTCTGGGACCAATAAGAACAGACAATCAAGACCAAGTGAGTAAGCCTGATATTACAGCTCCGGGAGATGGTATTTTTTCAGCAAACTATACAACAACTGATGCTTGGATAGAGAAATCTGGCACCAGTATGGCCGCCCCACACGTTTCAGGAGCCATTGCATTACTAATGCAATACTTTCGTCAATTAAATGCGTTACAAGTTAAAGATATCCTGCAAAAATCAGCGGGCCCAATCCCCAGTGGACATTGGCAAGGTAATGGAACCCTTGAACCTGAAGACAGAAAATACTGGGGCGCAGGCAAACTTGATATTCTGGCAGCCTACCAATCCATGGTTGG
>CAKUWM010000454.1 GCA_934699305.1 uncultured Saprospiraceae bacterium
CATACGTTACTTCACACAACTAAAGTAATAAAGAATTGGTTGACACTCCACAATAATAACGAGAACGTTCTCGTTGCCTGATCCCACGATAACCAGAACCGTGCTTAGAAAGGGTTAGAGACGAGCAGTAGAACGGAATAAAATGGTCTTCAAAGGGTCGAATAAGCTTTCTATATTTATCTATAATAAAAAATGTTGAATTAATCTTGGATGGATCTCGCAGCAATGATTGCCGCTCCTCTACAAGCTGCTTCTGAATGATTACTAATTAATATTTGAATTTGTAATATATCTCTTTTTACTTCACTCCAAAGATTTATCTTCGATCCTCCTCCAGTGCTAACTATAACGTAATCTCGTTGAGCTCCTAACTTCTTAATTATTGAGCCGAGACTTCTAGCCGTGGATTCCATTATGGCTCTTGCGAAATGTCCATGATGATGAATGGGCTTAATATTAATAAATCCATTTAAACCCTCATAATCCTTAGCGCATGGTAATGCAAATAACCCATCGCAACCATTAGCAACGCATGAAGCCTGTTCTACCAATTTATCCAACGAAAAAGTATTTGCAAAAGTTTTATGGTACCATTCAAGAGTCGAAGCTCCATTTTCGTCAAATGCTAAGCTAAAATAATCGCCAGGTAAATCAGATGGTCCTGTAAAAATACCTGATTTTGGTTCATACTTATCCACCCTTTGAACCACCGCCATCACAGTTCCTGTTGACTCGCTAATTTCATTTGTACTTCTTAGTTCGTTGCCTATCGCTGCCATATGGTGATCTAACCCCCCTAAAACATAATCAGTATTAAAGGAAATCCCTAATCGTCGCGCTCCGCTAATTGATATCTTCCCCAATGAAGTACCTATCCTTTCAACCACTGGTAGCAAAGACTTATCTATGGAAGCAAAATTCAGAGCCTTTCCCCACCAAATTTCATTTTTACTATCAAGTAGACCGGAAAGTGACGCTGTGCTAGAATCGATAACATTTAAATCGGTAAGCTCGAAAGTTAAATAGTCGGGCAGAGTCTTAATATATTTGACTTTTTTCCACATTTTTGGGAATCGTTTTTGCAACCAACAAACTTTGGCAAAAGTCAAACCATAGGATACGCCACAACCAATCCCGCTAACGTTCATCCATTCACTCACTTCTGTAAACTGTTTAAGTTCTTCAATTACTTCTCCGGATTGATCATTCCAAATAATAATGGGTGTAAGAGCCCTCAAATTTTCGTCCATCAAGATAATAGAGTTAGCCTGGGAGGAGTAAGAAACCGCTCTAATTTCCGACAACTGAGCTCCTGAACATTTAATAGCCTCTTGTACAACTTCCTTTAAACTGCTCCAGAAGTCTATCAAAGACATTTCAACTGACCTTCTGATAATGTTTTTTTTTACAGCCACTCTGCCCAAGCCAACCATTTTACCGCTTTCATCAAAAACGCCTGCTTTAAAATAACTGGTTCCGAGGTCTATTCCCAAAAACAACATTTACTTATCTTTTTAAAAGATGAATAGTTTCTTTTATTAAAATATCACCGCTTTTATAATCAAAAATTGAATTTGATGCTTCGTATATTCCTTTCTCAACTGCATCTTTTGTAACAATGTAAACCTGCAAATCGCCATTGGCTAATGAAATCGCAAATGTATTCTTGCAATCGTTTTGTAATGCTAATCCGTACTCTACAAAGATCTCTCCCGGCCACGCGACAAAATTAAATTGCCCGATACTAAAAATCTGTATCTCTGCGGGTAAACATGTTTTATACACTGATTCTAATTCACCATTTGCAGCCATTTTTGCCAGATTCAATGTTTCTGTAGCACCAAACCAGTTTACTTCAGCCGATCTGATTTGTCTGGGATCTGCTTTGCTATTTCTAAGTTCATTTAAAATAACTGAACATTTATTTTCATAAACAGCAGCTTCATCAATACCGGGCATTTTTCTTTTCGGCAAGGCAATAAATTTTTGAAAAACTTTGATCGAACTATCTGTTAGTGTTTCAACGTTTGATAAAGATTTTGCAACAGCAGTTGTTAAAATTCCTGCAATTCTTTCAGCTTCTTTAAAGGTGTTATCTTTTGTAACATGCCGTGGGCTTTGATTTGCGGCCGTTCCTGTATGATAAATAACAGGGATACCTTTTTTAAAAATCTGCTGCTGTAATTGTAACCGGGCAATACCAGGGAAGTCTCCGCTAACC
>CAKUWM010000455.1 GCA_934699305.1 uncultured Saprospiraceae bacterium
TCGAGGATATCATTAATAAGCAACAAGAGTTTGTCAGTTGAAAATTTTAACAAGGCAAGATTTTCTTCCTGATCCTTACGAGGATTCTGCAATAAGACGTTGGTCATTCCGATGACACCGTTTAGTGGCGTGCGTAACTCATGAGACATGGTGGACAAGAATTGCATCCTTGCTTTAGACAATTGATCCACCTCATACAGACTTGTTTTTAATTGTTTATTTAGATGTTCAAACTCATTCTTGGTCCGTGTCAAATTCAGCAAATTCTGATTAAACTTTTTAAAAAAATAATACTGAAGAAAGATAATCAGCACGAAGTTATAGGTGATAACAATTAAATAGGACCATTCGCCCAGCTCTTCTGGCCGAGTAAACACATTTAATACCTTGTCCATGCCGATGGCCGTAAATAACAGGACTGGCAAAATATAAAGCGCAGCATAAAACGAACCCCACTTTGGACCATGCATATAAAAGCCAAACATACATCCAAACCAGATGTACTGAATGGTTTTTATATCGATGCCCTGATGATATACCAAAAGATTGCTAAAAATAATCAGCGCACATATACCCAATACCAAATGAGAGACAACTCTCCAGGCGCTAGTAAAGTTTATAAGCAGCAATAATGTTAAAGAACTTAGAAAAACCAGAGCAACTCTAATAAAGTACGCCATCTCACCATTGAGCAGATAGATGATCATAAGAATTAAAGTGAAAATAGGATATACGGTCAATAAAAAGGACAGCATTTTAATCCTGGTCCTATTGATAGGATCCTTTTCTCTAAATATGAGAGGATTATAAATGCTATTAATCCTTTCAAGAAGATTGGACATAACAGAACTTGTAGGTAAATAAATATGGGTTTGTAAAGTTACAATAATATTTATTTAACTTACAAGGCGGAGGCTCAGAAAAACACTCAACAATTTAATCACTGCCCGATTATTACAACAGGTTAAACGGCTCAAAAAGAAAATAGAAGCTGCGGTGTATTTTTCTTAAAAGCGAGAACATATTGACTGTATTATTCATCCCTACCCTCGCCAAAGGAGCGTCTGTAAATGCTGCATAATCTGTAAAGCAATAGGAAAGTAACCGCTTTCTATCTTCAAATAAATAAGAATTCATGTTAATTATAAAATGATGACTATGCTGGATTTTCGAAATTCCATTGTTTGCCTTCATCCCATTCTTTTATGGAATTTCCGTAAGAAGGGTAACCTCCATTCGCCGTTAACATTTTGGCAAGGTGAAGTAAATTATAAGTCATAAAAGTAATATTTCTATTGGTGAAAGAAGAATTGTGACCTGTTGTTGGATTTATTTTTTTGCCGTCCCATGACTTATCTCCATAACTGGGACCTGGGCTGATTTTACCAATCCAACTGGCATCTGCCTGTGGTGGAATGCTGTAACCCAAATGTTGAAGCGCATAAAGAATGCCCATAGCGCAATGTTTTACACCATCTTCATTTCCGGTAACTATCCAGCCTCCGGTTTTTCCATAATAAACATATTGGCCCTTATCATTCTGATATCCACTCATGGCATAGAGCCACTCTATAAGTTTAGTGGAAATAGAAGAACGTTCTCCTAACCAGATAGGAGTTCCAATGACCATGATATCTGCCTCAATTATTTTTTTATAGAGTCCAGGCCACTCATCTATGGATGCACCTTCTTTGGTCATATCGGGCTGGACACCCACAGGAATCTCGTAATCTACCAATCGGATCACTTTTACTGCGACCCCCACAGATTCCATAATATTTATAGAAACATCCATTAAATTGCGAGTGTGACTTTGAACAGGCGATTTTTTTAATGTACTGTTGACATAGATATGGCTTTTAAATCAGAGAATTTGTTTTTCATAATATTTGGATTGATTACAATGAATCGTTCGGTAAGACTCATCAATACCAACAAATTAATTGTTTATTTATTCAATTCCAAATCCCATATGCTCCAATTAAACCAATCCTCACCTTAATTGGTTTCCTATATTAAGATTATGTTCAATTTGAAACTCTTGAAAATCGGTTCGAGCATTTTACCTAAAACCTGATCTTAAACTTCCTAAGAGCAAGGACGTAAAGCAATTGTTTTAAAACTCTCCTTCATCATCATCCCTATTTTCTTGAGGTCTTCTTTCTTTCTTCTGATTAAAGCGATAGGTGAAAGATAAATTAACCGAACGTTGGC
>CAKUWM010000456.1 GCA_934699305.1 uncultured Saprospiraceae bacterium
CTTTTACATCAAAAACAAGTCCATTTTCCTTTTTATAATCCTTAAGGTCTAATTCTAAAAACTCATCATGGGCAACAGTAAGCACAATAGCATCATATTTTTCTAAATTACTTAAAGTTTGCAAGCTTTCTATACCATATTCATGTTTCACTTCAGCAGGGTTTGCCCACGGATCAAAAGTAGTAACCGATAAAGAATAGTCTTCCAAGCCATGAATCACATCAACAGCTTTAGTGTTTCTCACATCCGGACAATTTTCTTTAAAAGTGATACCCAAATTTAACACTTTAGCACCGTTTACATTAATGCCTTTTTTTATCATTGCTTTTACCACTTGAGAGGCTACATATTGTCCCATAGAGTCATTTAACCTTCTTCCGGCTAAAATGATTTCAGGGTGATAACCATGTTCCTGAGCTTTTTGGGCTAAATAATAAGGATCAACCCCAATACAATGTCCGCCAACTAAACCAGGCTTGAAAGGCAAAAAATTCCATTTGGTTCCTGCAGCTTCTAATACTGCATGGGTGTCAATATCCAGAATGTTAAAAATCTTGGCTAATTCATTTACGAAGGCAATATTGATATCTCTTTGCGAATTTTCTATCACTTTAGCAGCTTCTGCTACTTTGATAGTTGGAGCTAAATGGGTACCGGCAATAATAACTGATTTATATAGTTCATCTACAATCTTCCCAATTTCCGGAGTAGAACCTGAGGTTACCTTTAGGATTTTTTCAACGGTATGTAATTTATCTCCCGGATTAATTCGTTCAGGTGAATAACCTGCAAAAAAATCAATATTAAACTTCAAACCAGAAATTTTTTCCAATACAGGAATACATTCTTCTTCTGTCACTCCAGGATAAACAGTGGATTCGTAAATAACAATATCCCCTTTTTTTAAGACTTTTCCTACTGTCTCTGAAGCTTTGTAAAGAGGGGTTAGATCTGGTCTGCTATTTTTGTCAACTGGTGTAGGAACGGTAATGATATAGACATTAGCTTCTTTGATATCTTCCAAATTAGAGCTACAAAATAAACCTAAAGTTGATTGAGGAAATGGATTGTTTGAAACGAGAACTGATTTCAATAAATCAGTTTCAACTTCTAAAGTATTATCGATTCCTTTATTAAGTTCCTCAATTCTTTTTTGATTGATATCAAACCCTACTGTTGGATATTTAGTGCCGAAAAGTCTGGCTAATGGTAATCCGACGTAACCCAATCCGACTAACGCAATTTTTTTTGGTGGAAGCATTGAATTTGAAATTAATAAATAGATTAAGACTGGCAAATTTAATACAATTTTTCCAGTTATTTCAAATTAAAAAATAATTTTTGATATATAGTTTAGTGCAATGTATCAAAAAAGGAGGCTGACCTAAATTGGCAGCCTCCTTTTCATAGTTATGATTTTTTTATTTAACAGTAACCTTAACAGCTTTATCAGCTACACGGATTACATATAAACCTTTTGCATAACTGCTCAAATCAATGGAGGTAACAGCACTAGTTATGTTGCCATTAATAATTTGACGACCATACATATCGGTAACGATATAAGATTCACCTATCATTGCTCCGGTAGTAACATTTACGATACCATTGCTTGGGTTAGGATAAGCTTCAAAATTATTATTAGCAATTTTTGCTGATATTGGTACAATAGGAGAACAAGTGCCTCCAAGACCTGTTATTGTCCATCCTTTTGACAATAGACCATTCTCTGCATTTGCTAATCTATATCTTAAAGCTGCCCCTAAAGTTACTCCAGAAGGGGTATTAACATTACTTCCCCAGCCAATAATCGTATTAGAGAAATTGTTACAATCCAGTCCATAGTTTATATTAGAATTACTCAACATGTCTGTTGCATTTGTCAAACTATTTAGATTCCAACTACCCAAGTTTTGATTAAAGTTATCGGCATTTGTAAACATACCAGCCATATCAATTACTTGATCTGTGTTCCATGAACTAATATTTTGATTGAATGCTTTAGCATTACTAAACATACCATTCATATTAGTAACATTTCCTACATTCCACGAGCTAATATTTCCATTAAAACTTAAAGCTGAATAAAATGCACTCTTCATGTTATTGACATTTGAAGTATTCCAATTCCAATTTCCTGCTCCAGTCATTGCAGAAGCATCCATAAACATACTGAACATATTGGTAACTTGACTCAAATCTGGAG
>CAKUWM010000457.1 GCA_934699305.1 uncultured Saprospiraceae bacterium
GACATCGTCAAGGATAATTACAACGATTACACTGAAAAATTTTACGGCAACAACGATGTAGAAGGTCCTGATGCTACCCATGGAACACACGTCGCCGGAATCATTGGAGCAGACAGAACCAACAATCTAGGTATTCAAGGTGTAGCAGATCAGGCTATCCTTATGAGTGTCAGAGCTGTACCGGATGGTGATGAAAGGGATAAAGATATAGCCAATGCCATCATTTATGCCGTAAATAATGGTGCTAAGGTTATTAATATGAGCTTCGGAAAAGGATATTCACCAGGAAAAAAATATGTTGATCAAGCTGTAAAATATGCGGCAAAAAAAGATGTTCTGTTGGTCCATGCTGCAGGAAACTCAAGCGCTGACAACGACGCTACTCCTAATTTTCCAAATCGCCGATATGCAAAAAAAGGACTTTTCGGTAAGAAATCAGCCGACAACTGGATTGAAGTTGGTGCATTAAACTGGCAAACAGGCGAAGATATCGTTGCTCCTTTTTCTAATTATGGAAAAAATAATGTCGATATTTTTGCGCCTGGTGTTGACTTAAATTCCACTGTACCCAATCAAGGATACCGTAAATTAAGCGGAACAAGTATGGCATCGCCGGTAGTCGCAGGTGTGGCCACTATGTTGAGATCATATTTCCCGACTCTTTCTGCAAAAGAAACGAAAGATATTATTCTGCAATCAGCTCACAAATTGAACGAAAATGTAAAGGTACCTGGTAGTGACAAAGTGGTACCCTTTAGGGATTTAAGTGTTACCGGTGGTTACATAGATGCCTATGAAGCGGTTAAATTGGCATCAAAGAAAACTGGTGTTAAGCTCAGCATGCCTTAAATTAGTATAATAACAATCGGAATATTAAGTTGTATTTCGAAATCAATTGAAAGAGAGGCCGTCTTTTTGAAAGGATAGCCTCTCTTTTATTTATAAAAAACCAAACTCCGCATTTTACAAACGCTGAATCGAGATACAACTCATAATCAAAGGCCAAAAAACCTTTGAAATGATTTACGAAATCGTATATCGCTCATAATCTGCTTTATACGGCTTTTTAAAACCTTTAATATGAATTCGGATTGATTCTGAATAAAGTATTCAATATTACCGTACCAACGTAAAAGAACCCTTATCTGTCACTGCCTTTCCGTCTAATGTTATGTATTGAATAAAATACACAAAAACACCCTATCGCTTCATCCCCTGAAACAAAATTCTTCGCCCCAAATAAATGGTTTCCCCAGCGATCGTACACATTTAGTTCTAAAACGGTTTCCACAACCGGACTATATGGAATAAAGAATTTATCATTATATCCATCACCATTGGGTGAAAAGATATTGGGAACAAATATTTTTTCCTTATTCTCTACATATATTAAACGACTGGCAGTAAGAATACATCCATTTATATCTTTAATTATTACGTCAATTTTTACCGTTCCTTCAGGGAACAACCACTCTCCTATGCCTGCATAATTATATTCTTTTCCATTCATAAAGACCTCAACTTCTTCAATATTTGACTTTGGAAATGGAATGTCAAACCAGATTTTATCACCCAACCTTAAAGTTGTATCGCTACCCAATGTCAACGAAAATATATGTGTTGAATCTACATTGAAGCCAACTTGATATTTGCAATTTTTAGCATCTCTAACAATTAAATAATGCAATCCAAAATCAATATTATAAAATTGCAAATATGTTGTCGGAACACTACCATCTATGATATATTCATAAGGTGGTGTGCCGCCAACCGGTATATCCAATACTAAAGTAGCCTCACCAGTTCTGCAATCCGGCAAAAGTCGATAAGTAACCGTATCTATTGGATTCGAATTATCTAAAATTTGATACTGAGTAGTATCCTTACATCCTGTAACATCATCTGTCACTATAAAAGTATAATCACCCGGTTGGTTAACCTTTAGACTATCACTACCATTAGAAGTATATATGATTGAATTGTTATATATCCATTTTGTTGTAATACTGTTTAGGTTGTTTTCTTTTATAACAATTTGACAATCTTGGGAGATACAATCCAGATACCCTAATCCTTCGATTTTAATTCTCGGATTGGGCTGAATAGTAATATACAAAATAGCTGTATCACCCGGACATGCTTGTGTAGAAGCTACTATTTTATAAACTATGTATGTACCTACCTTCAATTTTTGGACATTTAAT
>CAKUWM010000458.1 GCA_934699305.1 uncultured Saprospiraceae bacterium
CTCTGCAAAAGTTTCGGGCAAGCGGATAGGCAGGCTTGTTTCTTGTTTCTTGTTTCTTGTTTCTTGTTTCTTGTTTCTTGTTTCTAAGAAAAAATTATTTGTATATCCGTAATTAGTCATAACCCTGTAATATTAGCAATAACAAGCCTATCGAAGATCCGCTCTCCAAAATATCTCCTATTAAGCTTATAAACAAACTCGTTCAAGTATAATTGCAGATATTTTCTCTTGATTTTATGATAGTTGCCTGCAAAATTCCGTTTGGCATTACTGATGGCGATGTGCACCCATTTAAGGGTTTCCTTTGTTGTTGTCTCATTTGATTTTTCACTCATATGTATCTCTACATAATCGGCAATATTGACATATGAGGTACTTTGGTCCGTAAAGACAATAGTTTTTTCATTGGCTATTGCGTTTTTAAGGACTTCATCTGCGCCAATGGCCTGATGGTCCTCAAGTACCTTTGCTTTAAAATAGCGACACTGGCGCTCTACCTTACCTGTGTCCAAATCTTCAAGGAGGGTGCTCTCAGCCATAATCATAACATTGGACTTGGTCTTACTGCCCCGACCCGCCTTTTGTGTTTGGTGTTCATGTTCTGATGCCTCTATGGTAAAATAGCCTTCATCCATTTCTATCATGCCTTCCAGGGTATACCTGTCATCCCTGTTTCCCATGGCCTTTCGCAATTTATGGACCATCGACCAGACTGGCTCGTATCGTTTTAATCCCAACTGACGCTGTATCTCCTTTGAAGAAAACCCTTTCTTGGTTGCCGTCAATAAGAACATTGTTTTGTACCAAATCAAAAACGATAGATTGGAACTCTGCATTATCGTTCCGCTGCGCAGAGAGGTGCGACTTCTACATTTTTTACATTCATAGCTCCATTGGCTCTTTATCCAATAATGTTCTGTATGCGAGCACTTTTTACAGATCACACCAATTTTATCCCGCTCTTCCTTGAAGTGATTGCGACAAGCCTCTTCACTACTGAATTCCGCTGCAAAACTAAAAATATTCATACCTCAATTTTTTACCAAATATAGTCAAAATTATAGATTATTAGTGTTTGCGGATATACAAATTAATTATTTATCATAATTGGATTTTTGATCGAATCAACTCAATTTTTTAAAAGCTTTTCAGGTTTCTTTAGAACACTTATAATTTGATTTTTAATTCATTTTAGCTAATCTTGAAAAATTAAAGCTATCAACTTGGAACTTAAGAATAATAGGAACAAAATTAAAAATACATTTATTGGTTTCATAAAATGTGTTATCGTTGCTACTGATTAGTTCTCTCGCCAGTTGTTTTTAATTCGGCAATCTTTTTTTTAGAAAACGTTTTTGAACCACTATCAAAGATATCGTAAATTATATTGATGCAATATCTCTTTTCTAAATTGTCCTTTATTGTTTGTGCGGGTTTATTTGGCTTACCAGAAACCATTAAACTTGGCGCTATATGTAGCGGTAAAATCTTCTTTTCAGTGTTGGTCATAATATCTTTTCTCAACTCGTTAACTACGCCAATAAAATTAAAGAGTAATTCGGGAAAGGGATTAAAATGTTTAACCTCGCAAAAAGTAATAAAATCACTGTTGTTTACATAGCAAAATCGTCTTTTGGTCTCATAGTATTCTGTTGATATTTTGACTTTCCCTTTTTTAATTATAGCAATATCGGGAGTTGTGAAGAGTTCTTTACTATGAGAGGATTGTATCGCAATATTATGTTGTATTTCAAACGAGTATTTTTTTTTGCCAATATATTTGGAGATTGTAAAGTGTGAAAAGTTTGATTGAAGCCCTGACGTCGAGCATTTGTAACGATATTTTTCAGATTGTAAATTGTCTATCTTGACGGTGTAATCTATCTCTTTATAAAAAGAAACTATGTGGTTGAAACAGCTCATTTCGAAATAAGTACTAATCTTTGGTGATTGTGTAACTACTGTAGCTTTGTATTTATTTAAAAATGTTGCGATCTCTTTTTCAAATTTGTTTATTTCTTTAAAAGGGGATTTCGTCTTCTGAATTACCGTTTTCTTTACCTTCGTGATTTTTGTTTTCGTATCCTTTTTCGTTTTTGGTGTTGTTTTCGACATATTCAAAATCAGATTTTAATTTTAGTATATTTAATAGAAATTCCTTGGTTTTATAATATTCCATAAATTCATTTGTAATACCATAT
>CAKUWM010000459.1 GCA_934699305.1 uncultured Saprospiraceae bacterium
GAAGTTAGGATTGAAATGAGCGGCGATGCTCCTCGTAGCAGCAGTCGTGGTGGAGAGCGTGGAGACCGCGGCGGTCGTGGTGGATTTGGCGGAGAACGAAGAGGCGGCTTTGGTGGCGAACGTCGTGGCGGTGGCTACGGTGGTGACAGAAGAGGCGGAGACCGTGGAGAGCGTTCTGGAAGTGGAAGACGTAGCGAACGCTCTGGCGGAAGCGAAGGCGGTTTCAGAGATTTCTCTGGACGTAGCCGCGAAGAGAGAAGTGGCGGAAGCGGAAGACGCGAAGGCGGAGAACGCTCTAGACGCCGTTCTTAATTAATATCAATATTAGTCTAATAAATAAAAAGCACCGAAAATTTTCGGTGCTTTTTATTTACCGTCATTTCGACAGCCTGCCCCGCCCATCCGGAGCGGTAGGAGAGCTTGTCTCGATTTTATCGAGTAAAAATCTTTAAGTAAACGGCATTCACCTCGCCAACGGTTTTCTCCCAACATTGGTAAAGATTTCTCTGCGCTGCGTCGAAAAGACGATATGGCTTAATCTTTATTCGCAGCTGGCTTGTTCCTAATTTCGCTTATCTTTAAATAAACCTTTGCTCCTTTTTTGTTCACGTAGTACTTAACGTGAGTTATGGGTCATAATTAGAATATACTAGGTTTTCTTTCTAACCAAGAATATGAGCAAAGGCCTGCATAAAGGTTTACCAGTGCGTTCACAGGATTTCGATGTCTAGAGTGTTCAATATCACATACTGTTTTTAGAATATCGTTTACAGATTCTATAAGACCTCTTTTGTTCAGGAGCATTTTATGTTCCATTGTCAAAAGCTTGTTTTTCATGTTCTTTTTCAGCTTGGTTATCAGTAACAAGCCTTTGTTCATTAAACTTTCCGATGCTTTTGCATTGATAAACCCCTTGTCGGCAAAAGCGTATCCCTTGAGGTTTCCAAACAGCTTGACCATAGTGTCTAGATTGTTATCGGCAACATTTCCAGGTGTGAAAAAAGCATTCATGATTTCCCCAAAAGCATTGATGACAAGGAACAATTTAAGCCCATAGAACCATCCCGTTGAGCTTTTTCCCCTTGCAGCTTGGTTTTTGAATACTTTATGGCCGTGGATCCTCCTATTGTTGCATACCGTTAATATTGTTGAATCGGCATAGTATATTCCACACAACTGCCCCAGCCTACAAAGGTTAAGGTAAAGCACCAGATAGGTCAACATCCGAGATTTCAACTGTACAAACCTCCCATAGCAGGGAGCACAGGGAAAGTAGCTCCGGAGGTAGCCCTTTTCAACTTCCTGCTGGTAATAGTATTGGAAACATTTGTAGCCGCTGTGATGGTAAAGTATCTCCAAACACATCATTTCTGAGATGCTTATTTCTGGTCGGTTTACAGACTTTGGGTTGCAGGACTGGATTAAATGAGCGGCCATCTTTTTGTCAAAAGCCGTAACAAAATCATCCAGTTCACAGAAAAGATTTATTACCTTTAATTCATTAATAATCATGGTATTGGTTTAGTTGGGTAACTAAAAGTCTCCAATATCATGGTTATTTGTCGTCAGTTTTTATCAATACTTGTTGATAATCAAAGAATTAAACCCATAATTCACGTTATAGATAACCAGTTATTATTTGATTTTTTTATGAACAGTGTTCAATAGATTAATGAAAAATGCGTTAATCGGAGCTACGCTTTCGCTAGTAATCTTATCAAATTTTTTATCCTCAACCTGAGAAATATTTATTGATTTTCGTTTATTTAAATCAATAAATACAAAATCACCAATTAATTTTATTATTCCCGATTTATTTAGCTTTGTTATCGTTCTTTGATTAATTCGCCTACAAATAAGCAATAAATCAATGTTGGGCAAGTATGTTGAGATTTCAGCGACTTGTTCGTTTGTGAGATCGGATTTATGATTAGAAGATATTAATATATTAATAAAGTTGTTAAAGCCTTGATTTTCTGTTAAAACGTGATTTAATTTTTCTTGATTGGCAACCTTATATTTAGAAGAAAACACCGATGCGGCTTCATTGCCTAAGTGCAAATTGAGTTCACCATTTTTGTAAAAAGGAATTATTGCGATAGTTTTTAATGAATCTTGTGCAACCAACTTAAACCAGCTTAAGGTGATCATAATAACTGTTAATGAAATTTTCATAGGTTTTCTTTTTGCAAGATAAT
>CAKUWM010000460.1 GCA_934699305.1 uncultured Saprospiraceae bacterium
TACTACATCCATGTCTACCCACCACCCGCCTTTGGTGTACAAAAGTTTGTACCGAAACCAGTCTGAAAATGACGAGATCAAATTATTACTATCTCTAAAAAAGTTCTTGCTGCTAATAATTTCCTCTGCGTCCAAAATTTTAACGCCTAAAGGTAAATCAGGTATGGTTTCATAGCTATAGAGATGAAAATCATGTCCATTTTTAAGGAATGAAGAGATACAAAGTATTTCCAGGGTCGAGATTTCTCCGTGCCAGAAGCTTTGTATAATTTTATTTTCCATTCTTTAGCTAATTATGAATTGTATTTCTTAAAACTTATTTTTGAGAAGATACTGAAGTTGGAGGTAATCCAACCTCAGTATACATGTTAATAAAGACATCTTGTTCCGGTCCCTGCTGAGTTGGGATAGCATACTCCTGAGCAGCAATTCGGACCAGGGTGACCTGGATGAGAAGAGCTTGGCCCCCATCCGCATCCTGTTCCCCCCACAGGTATACAAGGTCCGTTAGATCCACTACCTCCACTGCCGCCTATTACCTGTTTTAGTTGTTCTCTCGTCAAAATGTGAGTGGTGTCAATTGAATTTAATTTTAGTTTCTTCATTTCTTTATGTTTTATTGAATGAACAATGTTGCAAAATTACGATGCGAAGACGCACTATAAGTACAACTTTATATGGGAGACTTTTAACGTATATAGTGAAAGTTCAGGACTTAGATTGTGGCACTTATAGTGCATTTAATAATACTAATTTGCATTCATTAAATAAAAAACATGAAAAAAATTACTTTGAAATCTGTAGAAGGTATTGAATTACTTAATAGAGACGAATTGAAAACTATTTTAGGAGGTAGTGGTGGAAGCGGAACAGGTAGCAATATCTGTTGTATATGTAATACCGGTAATAGAATTGTTGTTTCACAGATAGAAGCTTGTGTTATATGCAATACTTTTGGTGGACTTTTTACCACCATTCCATGTTAGCAATTCTGTTTTGAATGAGATTGTTAGTTTATATATAGATCTCCATCAAAGCCACTTCAACCTTTGTCACAGTTAAGACTTAATCTGACAGTTGATTAAAAACAAAGCTCATTCAATTCAAGGTAAATTTGTAAAAAGTTGGCGGGAGAAAATGAAAATGTAATAAAGGCCTGCGAGTTGACGGAATATAGCCTTTAAGGTATAAAAGAAAGAGAGTTGACAAGGATCATCTTGTATTAATTTCCATTTTTTAGAGGCAGTTGGTAGCCTTTTTTAAATTTTCTTTTTAACAAATCAAACTCTTCAAGAGAGCTTGATTTGACAGAAGTGGAGGCTTGAAAAAATACCTTTTTTGAAGATACAAATGGAAGCATTATCATTTTATTTCCCGAGATTTCAGAGAGAAGTAAGTCAATATTTGAGGCTTTTTCCAAAGGTTCATCTATGATTTTCTGAAAAATTCTTTTGTATAGAATAAAAAAATAAGTGTCGCTACAAGAGATTACCCAATACCTATTTTTGCTTGCCTGGACAGCAAGCCTGTTTTGGTTTGAGCCACCTGAAAGATATTCTACCCCCTGTTCGTTGGCTTCGATAATATTTTTAATTAAATATTCTTTTGAATAATGTGGAGTAAATTCATGGTCTCCTTTACATATAATAATAACGTCATCATCATTGCTAATTGCAGTTCTTACTATTTTCTTAAAACTCAAGCATAAACTCAGATCAGTTGTATAAGTGGAAATAGTTTGCACATCAAACTCCTTTTTATTTTTAAATTGCTTCTCTCTATTTAAATTTTGCTCAGCGGATTTTTCTGAGTAGATAATGTGTGTAGGTATGCTAATGTCGTTGTAATATTTTGAATCTATATTATCTGACCTCTGTTTGTCATTCGGGAAAGCATATAATGCGTTGATTTTATTTAATATCTCAAAATCTTCACTACTTTTTTTGAAAAGCGCAGTTACACGGTTTGGAATATTGTTTTTTTCTGTTACGTCAGAATATCCATAATCTTTCTGAATAGATATAAAGGGATGGATGACAAACTTCATTTGGGAAATATCGGATATTTTATAGTCGGCATCATCATCTGTGCCAAAGGGAGCGTCTAGAATTTTCTGGAAAAATTTTCTAAAAACAATGGTGAATTGTAATCCGGAAAATTTTTGAATCCAATATAAGTTGTCAGATACTTTAAATG
>CAKUWM010000461.1 GCA_934699305.1 uncultured Saprospiraceae bacterium
GGCCCAGACAGAGGGCATTTACGTTGTGAGCGTTTATTTTGCGGATAAACACCATACAACGAACTCACTTTTGAATTCTTCGGTTTTCTTATAATTTTTCCTGTAATTATCGGTAATTACCCTCATTTTTAGCATAATTTTGTGCATTTCAGTCGAGAATTAACTAGTGTGAATGAAATTAATGGCTTTCATGGCTGTTTTCTTGAAAAATGCACGAAATTGAAAATATTTCAAGTTATAAGCAGCATTGCAAAATTTTGGGTAGGAATGAAATCGAAGCATGAGAAAGATTAGAAATTAGTCTAATTATCCACAATTCAACAAAAAATGAACGAAAATTCATAAGCGTTAATAAATAGTTAAAAATAGTATATTCCATGCCAACAAATCTGCCAGACATACGCACAGGCGAAATTGACGAGATACTGGGCAAAACCCCGGGAAGTATTGTGAGCTGGGGTATCACGGTATTTTTTGTCATTATTGCGCTATTTATAACAGCGAGTTGGTTTTTTAAATATCCTGATGTAATTCATGCAAGTATTGAGATTACCGGAAATCTGCCACCGGCTGATATAAAGGCCAGAACAAGTGGAAAGATTGATACTTTTTTTGTAATAAATAATCAGAAAGTACATGAAGATCAAGTTCTTGGGCTGGTAGAAAACCCTGCCGACTATTCGGAAATTGTAATTCTAAAAACACATTTGAACACACGAATTAGTCAATGGCAAGCAAACGAAATCTTGAATGAATGGAACATTCCTATTAGCGTAGGTAAGTTGGGTGAGCTTCAGGTTTATTATTCAGCATTTACATCGGCACAACATGCCTATCAAAGTTATAAGGAAATAGACTATTACAAAAACAAAATAAATACAACACAGCTCCAATTAATTGACTACCGCACATTGTATAACTTTACTAATGAGCAACTTAACACCTTAAAAAGTGATTTTGAGTTAGCCTCTAAAGACTATAAACGCTATATAAAACTATTTGATGACCGGGTGATTCCGGAGCAGGAACTTGAGAAGGCCCAAAGCCAGTACCTTAGCAGAAAAATGGCCTTTGAGAGTATCAGAACAAACATGACTAATATTCAAATACAAATCAGTCAAATGCAAAGTACTATTGCTGAGTATGAAATGCTGGACAAACAGCAACACGAAAGTTTGTATTCAGCACTTGTTGAAGCCGGCAATAATCTAAAGGCGCAATTGGAAATCTGGGAGCAAAAATATGTGCTAAAAACACCTCAGGCCGGCAAATGTATTTTTACTAAGTATTGGGCAAAAAATCAGAACCTGAATGTTAATGAAACGGTTTTTACCATATTACCCGATTCGCATGGAGAGCTAAAAGGAATGCTACTGCTACCGGCCGAAGGAGCCGGCAAAGTTGAACCGGGTCAAAAAGTAAATATCAGATTGGATAATTATCCTTATATGGAATATGGCATGCTCGAAGGAGTAATCTCGCATATTTCTGAAATACCTGACGAGGGAGTTTACTATGCAACAGTAAATTTTCCGGCAGGTTTAACAACCAGCTATGGTAAATCCTTTGTTTTCAAGCAACGCCTAAAAGGTACTGCTGAAATAATCACAAACGATATTCGTTTGTTTCATAGGGTATTACAACCTCTAAAGCATATTCTTTTCGAAAAGACCTGAAATTGAGCGAGTACAATTGCTATGGAACCCTATTGAACATTGTATCCACCTTTTCTAATTTTTCTTCTCAGATTTCATTTTATAAAATCCCTTAAATCTTGAAACTTCCGACCGCCAACAACATCATTCAATATGGATTGCTTCACAGATACGCATTAGTCACCTGTCATCAGCTCTTGTAAACCCATGAAAAGCCCTTGCGAGGTTTTCTCCCAAACGTGCATGATACGGATTTGATACGGACGCTTTGCAGAGCAAAAAGCCATCATTGTGTTGCTTTAAGAAAAGCCAATGCCAATAGCTCTCGTCTCAAGACGAGACCAAAGGCCTAACCGCCTCCAACTTCCCCTCTAATAACTACCCTTATCTTTTTACAGCGATAGATATTCGGGTGAATGATAAGTCATTAATACGCAACAATTGGTTTTACTGCGATTTCAATACAGGAGAGGAAAAGAGGTTCATCACAATAATTCTTTCAATATCTTGGTTTTACACGATATATCATCAGTGATT
>CAKUWM010000462.1 GCA_934699305.1 uncultured Saprospiraceae bacterium
GTGTATACCCCGGCAACATATGCACTGCTTGGATATTTTCTCCCGAAACTTCAAATTCGAGAACATCATAGCTATTGACTGTTGGCTGTTGGCTATTAGCAATCGGACGCATCTGAATGAGTCCGTGTCCTGCTACCACCATAAAGAATTCCCATTTGCTGTTGTGCCAATGCTGCCCTTTAGTTATCCCCGGTTTGGAAATATTGATGCTTACCTGACCACATTTTTCGGTTTTCAACAATTCGGTAAAACTGCCTCGTTGGTCTATATTCATTTTCAACGGAAAAGCCACTTTCTCTTTTGGCAGATAACTCAAATAGGTAGAGTAAAGTTTTTTCGCGAAAGAATTATTGGGGATTTCCGGAATGAGTAATGTTTTTGGTTGTTCGTTGAATTTATTCAGCAAATCTACAATTTCTCCTAAAGTAACTTTGTGTGTGGTGGGCACGCAACAAAAACGTCCGTTAGAATTCAGAACCGTATTTACTCCCTCAAATTCACAGCGATGCTCTTCCCCGTTCAATGCCCCGACCATTTCATCTACCAAATCGTCAATATAAAGCAACTCCAACTCGGTGGAACGGTCGTTTACCTGAATAGGTAAATCATTAGCTGTATTGTTGCAGAAGGTTGCTACAGCGCTATTGTAATTGGATTTGCACCATTTGCCAAAAAGATTCGGGAAGCGATATACCAATACCTTAGCACCTGTCTCACTGGAGTAATCAAAAAATAAATCTTCTCCTGCCTTTTTACTCTTACCATACTCGCTTTCGCCAAAACGTCCTTCCAGTGTTGCCTGAATGGAACTGGAAAGCATAATGGGACAAGTATTGCGATGTTTTTTCAGCGTATCCAGCAGTGTAGATGCAAAACCAAAGTTGCCCTGCATAAATTCCGATTGTTCTTTCGGTCGGTTTACGCCTGCTAAGTTAAAAACAAAATCAGCATCTCTGCAAAAAGCATCTAAATCTTCCTGAGTGCTGTTTATATCATATTCATTGATTTCATCAATGGATATATCTCCATAAAACTTAGCTTTCCCTGTTTTTATATTGTTGAGCTGGGCAACTAAATTTTTTCCTACAAAACCTTTAGCGCCGGTTATTAATATCTTCATTTGTCTTGAGTGTCTTGATTTTCTTGATTAATGCTTGATTATACCTGATTATATTTGATTTACTTGATTGAGAGGATGAGAATTGTTGTAAATACGTTTATACAGCAATGACGGCGCTCCAAAAGACACCAGTAAGCCAACGGGTTGATGGGTTGCTTTAAGGTAATTTTGCGTAATTGCTACTTCATTGTTCGATAAATACTTCAATGATTTTAACTCAACGATAATTGAGTTATAGCAAAAGAAATCTGCTTTATAAAACTTTTTCAGCATTGTATCTTCGTATTGAACATTTAGTTTCTTTTCTTTCTCAAATGGAATTTCAGCTTTTTTAAATTCTATTGTTAGTGCTTCAGAATAAACATTTTCTAAAAAACCGGCACCTAAATTCCGATGAACTCTCATACAAGCGCCAATTATTTTATATGTTTCATCCTTATACAGCATAATCAAGCAAATCCTAATTAAATCATGTTTAAATCCTGTTTTATCATGTCTAATTTTAACAACAACTCCTTCATCCCTTCCACATCCAGTTGCCGTGTATTGTGCGAATGATAATCTTCTACTTTAGAGATATCTTCCTCCCCTTCGATAAAATATTTGTCATAATTTAAATCGCGGCTATCTGCCGGAATTCGGAAATAATTTCCCATATCTTCGGATTTAAACATTTCCTCGCGGGTAACCAGTGTTTCATATAATTTTTCTCCGTGACGGGTACCAATTACTTTTACCTCATTATCAGATCTGTACAATTCTTTCAGTGCCCCAGCTAGCACAGTAAGTGTAGCAGCCGGCGCTTTCTGAACTAACATATCCCCATTGTGTCCATGCTCAAAGGCGTACAACACCAAATCCACGGCGTCATCCAACGTCATCATATAACGGGTCATTTTGGGGTCGGTAATCGTAATAGGATTTCCTGCTTTCATTTGCTCTACCCAAAGCGGAATAACGGAACCACGGCTGGCCATTACATTCCCATAACGCGTACAGCAGATGGTCGTTTTTGCATCCTTACCCAATTGGCGACCTTTCGCAATAGCCACTTTTTCCATCATGGCTTTAC
>CAKUWM010000463.1 GCA_934699305.1 uncultured Saprospiraceae bacterium
GACACAAGGATTTTCAGTCCTTTGCTCTACCAACTGAGCTAAGGTACCAAAGCGGGTGCAAATATAGCATTAAGTTCTAATTCAACAAGCCATATTTAAAAAAAATATAAAAAAATACAGCGACTGTAGTGAAACTATTTGTATTTCAAAGATATATGACATAAATGAAAATTTTAATTTATTATTTCAAAATCTCTAATATCATAACGCTAACCTCCTTTTTAAACCATTGTTCCGTTATAGAAGACATCTTGGATTCAAGCCTTTCAATTTTAAATGCCTTTGCTGAAAATATTTAGTGAATCAAACCTATTACACACAATTGATAAAAAACACATAACGTTTCTTTGATTACTTTTGTCATTAAATCAGAACTAAAATGAAATTATCGGGATTCCTATATATCGTTGCATTCGTCCTTACCTTGCTTATTACTTTGTATGAATACGTCTATTCGTCCGGCAATTGGCTTAGTCCATATTTAGTAATCCCGGTGGCATTAGGAATTGGAGCATACGTACTGTCACCCCAATTAGATTGGTGGTATAGCAGGCGATATCCACCTTTATTAGAAAACAAGATTGTTCAAATATTTGAAAACAATAGTGAATATTACAGAAATTTAACTCCGGAGAGGAGAAAATTATTTAATGAGAGAATTTGCCTATTTATTGAAGCGAAAGGTTGGCAATATATTGGAATGCAAGAGGAAATGCCTTATGATATCAAAGCAATTGTAGCTTTTGAACCGGTTAGGTTGACTTTGAGTCAAAACAATTTTTTATTGAAGCCATTTGATAGAATCGCCATTTACCAAAATCCATTTATATCGCCTAATTATCCTGAAAGATACCATGCTTCAGAGATATTTGCTGAGGATGGCATTGTTTTGTTTTCATTAAAACATATACTACCGGCATTTCGTGAGCCTCATCAATATTTCAATGTTGTCCTATATGAATATGCAAAGATTATGGCAATGACATATCCAGATATTATCTTTCCAACGCTGGATGATAGCTTTTGGCCTGACCTATATAAAGTTGCCAATTATGGTAAACGGGAAATAATGGGTGCTGTTGGGTTGCCGGATGTGGAACCTTTGCCGGTTGCCATTCATCATTATTTTATATATGGTAAATATTTTGAGTCAGAATATCCGGAGCTATATAATGAACTACAGAGTATTTTCGAGATATACCATCTCCCCTATCAATTACCTTAGTGAATTGATTTTATATCCACTTTTTATATCGAAAATACAATAGTGTCACAATAGAAAAGCCAACCATAATAATCCAAACAAAAGGATAGCCATATTGCCACTCTAATTCAGGCATTACCCTAAAATTCATGCCATAAACACCCACAATAAAAGTGAGGGGTATAAAGATAGTTGAAATAATTGTCAGTGTCTTTATTATATTATTCGTGCGATAGTTTATTTCGGCGTGATATAAGTCATAGAGTCCATAAATCATTTCATTGTAAGAATCGACAAGGCTAAACAACTGATTGCTATGATCCAGCAAATCGGCAAGGTACACCTTTGTCTCAGATTGAATAGCCTCATTAAAAGAAAACTTCATTTTGGCTATTGCTTCACGTAATGCAGGAATTGCCTTCATAAACTCTAAAAAGGAGCGTCTGAAATAAAAAATATCTTGTTTTAGCGTATTATCCGGATGGTTCTCTATTTTAACTTCAAATTCCTCAATCTTCATATCAATATACTGCGTTGCTTCCAAAAACTTATCCACAATCAAGTCCATAACTGCATAGGTAAGATAGTCCGGCTTGCGGTTATGAAATCTATTATTCCCATTACTCAGGCGCTCGTAAATTGGCTGAAATGTTTCGCTATCATCTTCACGGAAAGTAATCATGATGGAGGAATTGAAGAAAACCGATATTTGTTCTTTGTTGATTTTATTATCGTTTTTGTTGTAAAAAAGTGATTGAAAAGTTACAAAATTGCTATTTCCAAGGTCAATATACTTGGGGTTTTGGTTAACATTCAGAATATCTTCCAGAATCAATTTTCCTATGCCATACTTCTCTCCTAATGCTTCAATTTTCTCCGGATCATGTATGCCAATAACATCAAGCCATGTCATGCCTTTACCTTCCTGAATCCGGTCTATATCACCATGCTCATTTTTAATTATTTTTATGTCATCTCCATCAACCA
>CAKUWM010000464.1 GCA_934699305.1 uncultured Saprospiraceae bacterium
TTCTCGTTTTCCACTAAAAAAATGAGCTGATAAAACTCAATCAAATTAGAGAAGGCTTTTGCAACGGTCTTAATTATTAAATTTTTTATTATGAAAAAATTAAAATTAATGGGTGCTCAAACATTAACAAGAGAGCAACAACGGAGTATCAATGGTGGATCTGGTAATGGAGACGGCTGTGCAGTTTTCTTTAATTATGAAGGAGCACCTGGTGGCTGGAGTGCATGTACTTATACTGTTGCTCAAGCTCAGGCTCTTTATGCTACTAACGGAGAGCCACTCTACGGAGGTCATGGTACGACTTATTATGTTACAGGATATTGCTGTGCTAGTTGTACCCATTGTAATTAACTGAAAGAGGCTGACTGAAAGTAATGTCAGCCTCTCGTTTAAAAACTTTAAAATATGATTTTATTCAATAAATTCAATAAAATAGTAATTGTTGTCATTTTGATTTCCATCGTTTTAGTTTTGCATGGATGCAAAAAAACTAATAAAGAGCCTTTGACAGACACCTCAAAGATTAAAAAAAGAGAAATTGTAATTGTAACAAATTCTGACAACCCAGACAACCCTATATATGTATCAAAACAAAAGGCATTTGATAATTATGCGAATCATGAATACATTACAAATAAAAACCATGACACATTAATAATTGATGTGGATGATTGGGAAATGATTTCGATTGGCACAAAAACTTCATTTCTGGTAAGCTATTTAGTAAAAAAAGGAGATACTATTTTATTAACATTAGCAAATGATAAAATCACAAAAAAAACAAAAAACAGACATCTTGAAGAATGGAACTATGATTTGATTTTAAATAAAAATAAAGTAAAACAAAATTTAGATTCCCTTTTTAACTACATGATCAAAATTGATTCTACAATTCCATTTGTGTTAAATTTAAATCATTACAGAGATATAGCCTATCGTGGAATTCCTAATAAAGATATGCAGAGGGATATTGTGATACCTAAATTTATTAATAAATGTCTTGAATTAATACATAGTAATAGAAAACAAAATACGCTCCATATAAATAATAAAAGTAAAGAAAAGTTAATTAATGGATTAATAGAGAAAGAAATATTTAATAAATTACTGTTCTTAAACCATTATTATAAGTCCAATGAAATAAATAAGCTATTAATATCGGATACTTTTTTATCGGATACTATTAATAATAAATACAATGAATATTATTATTTGTCAAGCTTATTATATAATGATTCTTATAGGTATAAAAATAGAACTGGGCGTTTAACATCAGTCAATTTCTATAACATATATGATTCAATTCCATATTTCATTAAAAATATTTGGGAAGAAAAGTCAAGAATGCTCTGCTTAGAATATATAGCCCAAAATGATAATAAGATAGATAAACTTAGTACAAGATTTGATGATTTTAATAGCCGTTACAATAATGCTGTCTTTAAAGACTATATGGAATCTAAATACTTAATTGATTTAAAGAGCATTTATAGTGCTTCTCATGAAGTAAATTTTACCGATTTAGAAGGAAGAATTAGTCATTTCAATGATTTACTCGATTCGCTCAAAGGTAAGGTTGTATATGTAGATTATTGGGCTAGTTGGTGCGCGCCATGTAGGCGAGCAATGCCAGCTTCTAAAGAATTACAAAGTCTTTATAAAAATAAGAATGTTGAGTTTGTTTATTTTTCAATAGATAAAGATAAAGATGACTGGAAATTAGCTTCTAGGTCAGAAATGCTTAATCTGGATGCTCATAACCATCTAGTATTAAATCATCATACTTCTAATGCAAAAAATGAGTTAAAGATAAATAAAATACCTAGGTATCTTCTCTACAATAAATATGGGGTATTGGTAAACCATGATGCTCCAGGACCTGATACTAAAGAAATAAGAGTTTTGTTAGACAAATATTTAAATGAGTAACCTCTTTTGAAAAAAAACTTTCCATTCTACAAACAACCAGACAGTAAAGATTGTGGTCCTACCTGCTTACGCATTATAGCCAAGCATTATGGTAAACTTATTTCGCTGCAAGACATAAGAGACTTATCAGAAACCACCAGATCAGGTAGTAATTTATAGTACTAGTTTCATGCGGAGTAAAAAAAATATCCGTAAGACCAGAAAGTTCTAAAACCTTTACACCTGAATTGAATA
>CAKUWM010000465.1 GCA_934699305.1 uncultured Saprospiraceae bacterium
GGAGCCCCTTCAACTGGAGTAAAACCTTACAAGACGCATTAATAATTGTTGGACCAAGTAATACGTACCTGTTCTGGCATTTTAAATAAGGAAGGCACATCGACCTTATAGAGGTTGCAAGAACATCATACCAAAAAACAAATCTTTCAAACTTCTCGAAAGCAATAATTTCAGTTTCAATGTTATGCAACCCTTCCCTATTAAAAGGATTTGATCACGTTCATTAAATGATCAAAAAAGGCTGTGACCCTAAAAGCGACATTTTATTACAATCCCTAAATTGCTGTGGAAGGATAAAGGACATGGAGGCCAAATCCTGAGATATAGAACGGTATTCACAAGTATTTATAGAATCTATAAATGACTTCCAAACCATTTCAATACGTTCTTTTCTTATAGATTAAATATATTTTTTTCAATAAAAACATTATACATGATAAAAATCATAATTATTTTAACACTCAACATTTAGTTTTGTAATTAATTAGTATAAATTTTTAATGTTTAAACAATTTTAAATTTATATTTATAGATGTCAAAAACAAATCAAGCAAAGGTTCGGCATACACAGGTTTCCTATTATTCCGATGCATAGTATTTAAGTTATTTAATGTCCTCTTTAATTCCTAATTCAATTTGGGTCTTTTATAAATTATTTGGACATGGTCAATTCATTTTTTAAAAAATGAGCACATGCGTAGAGCAAACAATAGATTTATAAATTAAACATGAATAATATTATGACAAATCAGAGTAAAACTATCAGTAAAACAACCGCCTATATCATTATAATGCTCGGTATTTTAGCCTTAGCGTTTTCGGCTATTATGGTTAAGGAAGCCAATTTTGAGTCGGTCACCAACGCATTTCTCCGTTGTCTTATCGGATTTATAACATTAGTACCCTTTGCCTATTGGGAGATGAAAAACAAAGGCAAACTCAATAAGAATGGGATTCTTTTGGCTGTATTGGCAGGTATCTTTCTCGGTATTGATATGACCGCATGGAATTACGCCATATTCTTTGTTGGAGCTGGAATATCATCCGTATTATTGAACTTGCAAATTATTGTAATGCCTATGCTGGCCATGGGCTTTGATAAATTTAAACCTAAAAAGAGTTTCTGGGTTTTAGTTCCTATAATGATTTTTGGTATCATACTGACGGGAGGTATTTTTGATGCTGCACCTTCTGAAGGGCCAACAACTATTTGGGGGAGACCAATTGCAGTAATAGGTACACTATTAGGTACCCTTTCGGGTGTTTGTTACGGTGTTTATTTATATACAAGTAGGAAGTCTGGCACTTTGAACCCTGGTCTTTATATTCAGCCTTTAATGTGGGTGTTTTTAGCACAACTTATTCCTCAGGCCTTTACGATGATATTTATTTCTCCTGATGGATGGAATGTCACCCAAGGTGTATTGGTTGATGGAAAGTTACCAATGAATCCAGAGGTTTTATCTGGTGATATGATTACAGCAGCAAACTGGTGGTGGATGATTGCATTGGCCGTGATTGGTCATGCCATGGCTTGGGTATTTGTTCAAATTGGTTCTGTAAATCTAGATCCTACAATTGTTGCTGGTTTATTATTGTTAAGCCCAATTACAACAGTATTGGTATCACCTTATACAAGTGGTGAGAGTATCACCATGCTACAAGGTATTGGTATTGTTATCGTTTTGGCTGCTGTAGCGTATCAAAACGGTTTGCATACAGCACTTGTGGGCAAGTTAGGTGGAGTAAAAAATGAACCCGAAAACGAATAAACAAGAATTGGGTGGCAGTTACTTTTAACTATACCCATTTTTGAATCATATAATTGTATCAATTAACTTTTATGTATCCATTATAGTCGAAGAAAGTATTAAAATAAGTACTTAATGAAATAAGGTAGGAATTAGTAGATAATTTTTAATATATTTAAGAGTACTAAACAATTATAAAACGTGATGGTCAGGAACATGATTTCCCAAGGGAATGATTAACCTACCGGACACGCAGATAGCAAAAAGTCCCGACGTTTCGGGAATCATTAAAAAACCAATAAAAATAAAGACATGAAATTAACCTCCAGAGAAACAGAAAAACTCATGCTTTTTTTAGCGGGTGAACTTGCTGAAAAGCGAAAAGCAAGAGGCTTAAAGCTAAATTATCCAG
>CAKUWM010000466.1 GCA_934699305.1 uncultured Saprospiraceae bacterium
CAATGCCTCATCCCTAGTATTCATTTCCAAAGAAAGAGTATAATCATTAATATTTATTGACAATTCGTACCCCAATATTAAGTTTGATTCGACGTTTTCAGAAAAAAATTTTTTTATTACTGAATATCCTTGTACCTCTTTAAAATCTTTGTACCAAAATAGATGTTCAACTATAAACTGCCCTTTGTAGTACTCTAAACTTATCTCTTCTACCTCATTAATGAATAGAGTCCTATGAATTGAATTTGTATTGTTATTGTACAAAGAACTTGGATCTTCTATTTCTTTCATATCTTGAATATCCAAATCAAATAAAGAAGATTTTATTTCAACAGTATTAAATGTTTTAAAAATATCCTTATAGATATTCGAAAAAGAATTTGACGAATCTCTAAAAAAAAGAATGGCATTAAATTTTCCAAAAGATGAAGAACTGTTATAAATATCTTCTATTTCGCTTTTCATAATTATTTCTTCTCATTTAAGCATGTAAAGAGTTCTAAATTTTCCCTCTGGGTCTAATCTTAATAACCGACCATTATTAATCATCCATGTTTCACCACGATAGTATCCTGTTTGCGGAAAAGTATGCTTGAGAATAGGATTTCGATGTACTTCTTGAGCAATTCGTAAATATTCTTGCACACCTTCTTGAGAATGGGTTAAGCCAAATTCCTTATAATGTTCGCCGAACTTTTTCCAAACTTGTTGTTGACCAAACTTCAATTCAGCCTGAGTTACCCCCTTAGCGGCAATATCAAAACAATTTAAGTTTCTCTTTTAATCCTTTTTTTCACACCAAAGCACAAAACCATTTCTCTCTAATATCAGAGAATCTACAATTTTACGAAAAGCAATATGAACATCTCCTTCCATTACTTCGTCTATACAGTCATAATCAGGTTCAAAAATTACAACCCATTTTTTTTCGACTCCAGTTAAAGAATATAATAGATTCAATAATATATCATTTTCTTTAGGAATATTTGTATCTACAGAAAGTTCATTTATCAAACTTTCAATTCCATCAAGTATTGAAATACATTGCCATTGTTCTCTTTGAAAATCATTTGGCAAGAGTGGTATGATATGTTCGGGAACATTTGATTTGGTTAGTTTAAAATAATGAAACCAAGCTTCCTCTTGCCCCTGTGGAAATTTTTCTCCCTGCCACTCATAAACAGATTGTTCAAACTTAATAGTTGTTACCTTTGACTCTATTGGCAATAAAAATTCGAAACCTACGTCCATAATTATAATATTTTTTAAGGAAATGGCACAGCTTTACCATATTGCCAATTCTTTCCGTTATTGAAATTAAAAATGTGCTGATGCGGATTTGGATGTACTAAAGGACGTCCGTGTGTCGTCCAATCCACTCTACTCCAAGGAACTATTTTCCCATTCGCCAAAGGCCAAGAGCCACCCGTAAATGTTGCAGACTGCCTATATAGTATACCATCACTTCCTATTTTACCCCCTAAAGTGGTGTGAGGGAATTTACCTGCAAGGGGATCTGGCAATGGAATATCCCAACCTGCTACCTTTTGTTGAGCCAATGGCGTTTTGGGGATATACATTCCTCCCGTCTTAGCGGCTACATTTAGTGTTCCAAAAGCAGATATTGACTCTTTAGTTGTCAAACTAGGGTTATACCCTCTCGCCAAAGGAACAGGCTCCGTAGCAACCATGGCCGCGCCAACAAGTAAATTTGTTGAGAGCTGGATATTATAACCCAAAGGGTCCGCCTGGGATTGTTCATACTGATCAAGCCCCCAACTTATTAATTGTCCCAAAAAGCTTGAAGCAAAATTGTTTATTTTTTTTACTGCAGTTTCTAATGATTGCCCTTTATCATTGAGATAGCCGGCAAAACTAATATTATCACCCGATTTTTTCCACTTTGCGGTAAACGTGCCGTAATCATTTGAAAACGACTGTAGCTGACCTGCCTCTATATTCACGGATTTTCCATACGCAGTATATTTACCCTTACCATAAAAGTTTAGAGAGTTTACCTTCTCATTGATATCTACCGTATGAGCACCTCCTGCTCCAACAACAACAGTATCACCTCTGGGATCACTAAAAAATATCGGGCTGTTATTAAACGCAGCATACTCACTTATACCAACTGTTGGTTTTGGATCTAAATTCCATCTT
>CAKUWM010000467.1 GCA_934699305.1 uncultured Saprospiraceae bacterium
TAAGATAAAGCAGAACGCAGATAAAGTGGCTGAGTATGAAGGCAGTCCTATCATAGATATTGACCATCGGTTATACAATCATTTTCAGAATTTAAATACAGTTCTAAATCGAATCAATGCACCGGATGGCATATTCAAGCCGGATTTTTTCCAGAATCTAAATGAGATATTCAATGTCTATCTGATAAAAAACCGGCAGAGCAGCTACGCCGACGTCATCGCTGACATCAACCGTATTCACCCTGACCTCAGCGCTAAGATGGGTGATGCCTCCGCTGTCGAGAAATACTTTAATTACAAGCGCGACGGCTCATTATCGGCATTAGGTATCGATGAGGCTGCCTGGTCTGCCCTGCTCGCGAAATATCCCGGAAAAAGGTTTGAAATAGAAGCATTATTCGTTAATATTGCACCATCAAGCGCCAAAAAGTTGGCAGCTGACCTGGAGGATAAGGCATTCAGGGCTTATTTGTTTGAGAGTGGGAAGAGCGTGCGGGCGTGGGAGAAAATGTTCATCGCTAATGTTCCAAATGCTTTAAGAAAGAGTGTAAATTCACTTGAACTAATTGGCAAGTGGCTTGATGATGGAATAGAAGTATCATTTGAAGCTGTTCAAGATGGTGCAAAAGTCTTAAATAAAAATGGACAGGAATTAGGTCAGCTAATAAAAGAGGGGTCTGATGAGTTTTTTGAAATATCGGATGATTTTATAGTCGCCTCTGGAAGCCCCCAATCGTTTGGTTCAATAACTATCAAGTCAAATACCGGGGAAACATTTATCAATGCCAGATATGTCAAGAATTCAGACGGATCGATCGGATTCATTGAAGATGTGTCAAGTTATGGAAATCAGACTGTCCAAAATACAATTAAGCAAAGAGGTGGTTTACGGGCTACTATCTTGGGCATTAAGAATACAGAGGATGCTCATCACATTATCCCGGTGCAGTTATTGAAAGAGAATGATGTTGTTAAAGCCGCTATGAATGCTAATCCTCCATTTGCATTCAACTCTAGCCATAATGGACTTGCGGTAGAAAAATATGTCAAAGCAACTGGTCAAGGAAGACATGGACCACATCCGAATTATACAAATCAAATAAATGAAGTATTTACGAAATTAGGAAATCAAGGAGTGCAGTTAAGTCCAATGCAAGCAAAGCAATTATTGGAAAATTTAGTCGATGGAAATTCTAAATATCAGGGTATCCGGAACATAATCAATACGACTTCTAGCAAGATTAATGCTTTAGACTTAAAATTGAGTAATATTAATGTTTTTGACTTATTAGGTAGTTAAATTTAAATTTTCTGAAATGTTGATTCCAGTTAAATTGTTAGAACTAATTGCTATTGCAAATTCTTTTGAAATGAATGTTTCACCTTGAAAAGGATGATTGTATAAATCATAATCGATCTGAAATAAAATAGGTTTGTCTGGTGCTATTCTAAAGTATTGAGATTTATTTACCTCTTTGATGTATTGACTATAAGAGTTAATTTCAATTGGCGTAAACCCGCCGTTTTCAAATAATCTAAAAGTAGATAATTGCCAGTTAACGTACTCGTGCCATTCTTGCCAGACAAAGTGAATCCAATAGTAAGTTTTAGTTGATTGCTTCGACACTATTTCTGTAGGGTAAATTGCAAAAGGTATTACATTATATGTTTCAATGATTGATAAGAATTTTTCACTTATCAAAAAACCAGTACTATTAATTGTTGCTTGTGAAAGCAAGTCTGTGAAATTAGCTTTTTTTGCAAGCTTAAACTTTATGTCAATATCGTTGATTATAGGTGTGTGAGTTTTTAGAGTGTGTACCGATGATGGTCCATCGAAATCGTAATCATCATAGCTTTCCACAGCAGGAAAAGCCATGCCTGTTTCTTCAGTGCCTACTGCAGGTTTAAGAATATAATAGTGGTTATCCTGCATAATCTTTTTGGGTTTTAATATTTCTTATAAACGAATAAATTGTCATAGTTATAAAATGCTGATTAGCCATATTATTCCATTGGGCAAATTGAAGATTCAAACTTAAGGTTGGTTTTGTCCACAAGGCTATCAAGTGAGATGCCGAAATTTTTAGCAAACTTCAAAAGCATTTCAATAGAAGGTTTGGCTTCATTCTTTTGATATCTTCCAATAGCG
>CAKUWM010000468.1 GCA_934699305.1 uncultured Saprospiraceae bacterium
TCTGGGAGGGCTATATACCCTAAGAATTGATCAGGGAGTTATTGGTGTTGAAGAAGGTTTAATAGGAGATGCTAAATCAACAATCCAAACCAGTGATGTAGTTTTCAATGATTTACTTTCTCGTAATACGAATCCAATGATGGCTTTGATGACAGGAAAACTTAAGGTGTCTAATCCAGGAGAAATTATGAAATACGTTAAACTATTAGGTTTAATGTAAAAGAAGGGAAAAGGTTATCCCTCCCGACACTTCCGGCACATTGCCGATGTTAAAGTAATTAATTTGGGGTTGCCATTTCAAACTAATATCATCATTTATATCGAATGTTTTCAGATGTGCCGATACGAAAGCGTCTAAAACATTAAGTCCATACACACCGACTATTGCAATATACGATAATTCCATGTTTTTTCTATATTGATCTCTGACAGCACGTATATTTTGCTTTGAATAACGGTCAAATTGCGTCGGGACGCCATCAATCATATTTTTATATACGTCTTTAAAAAGTCGATAATTTTTTCTATTCCATTCACCTGAATAAACAAGCGCGCCAATTCCGGCATATACGATTGGAATCTTCCAATATTGCTTGTTGTATGCCTGACCCAGACCAGGTAAGATGATTGACCGAATCATAGCCTTTTTGGGAGTATAAAGATCTATAGCCTGGGGGGTAATTGTAGTATCTTTTATTATAGCATGAGAAGCAGAATCTTGATGTATAAAAAGAGAATCGCTACTTTGAGAATATGAATTATTTAAGAGGATGAAAATCAATATTATAGCAAACGATATGTCGAGTAAAGCTTTATGTTTTACGGTAAACTTATATTTATGAATGATCATAAGAATTATCATTGTTATAAATCTTGAAGGGACATATAATCACTAAAATAAATAACGACTTTTTGCTTCAAAAGTTGGTTAATTGTCTATTACGTCAATGATAGAATTTAGTTCGTCTGTGGAGTTGAACGCGATTTTAACAAATCCTTGTCCTTTGTCATTCCTTTCTATCTGTACTTTAAGTCCCAATATTGTCCGCAATCGTTCTTTTACGCTTTCGATTTCAGCATCTTTGGGAGATAATACAGTTTGAGGCTTTTCTTTCTTGTTAAAGTGGTCACGAATATTGTTTTCTAATTGACGCACAGACCAGCTATTAGCTATTGTTTGTTTATAAAATGCAAGCTGGAGTGCAATGTCGTCTATTCCTGCGAGTGCTCGGGCATGCCCCATGGAAATATGTTTCTCTTTGACAGCATTTTGAATATCAGGGAGAAGTTTTAATAATCTGACATAATTGGAAATGGTACTTCTGTCTTTACCAATTCGATCTGACAGAATATCTTGTGTCATATTGGTTTCTTCCATGAGCCTCTTATAGCTAATTGCTATTTCAATGGCATTTAAATCTTCTCTTTGAATATTTTCCACCAAAGCCATTTCAAATAATTCTTGGTCGTCAACGAGTCTAACATAAGCGGGAACTTCAGTAAGACCGGCAAGTTGAGCTGCCTTATATCGCCTTTCACCGGCAATTATTTGAAATTTTTCTCTTCCTATTTTCCTTAATGTCAAAGGCTGAATGATGCCATAACTCTTAATGCTTTGCGCCAATTCTTGTAGCTGCTCTTCATTAAATCTGGTTCTAGGTTGTGTAGGATTAGGTTCTATCTCCGAAATAGAAATCATGGCGATACCTCCAGACAATTCTTTCACTGTATCAAAATTTGGGACAACATCATCATTGTCCATACTATTGAGCAGCGCTCTAATTCCTTTACCTAATTCCTTTTTTTTCACTTTTTGTTGATTTAATTTTTTACTGTTGTAGGATTATTCTCTGATTTCTGGAAACTCAAAAATTCATGAGCTAAGTTGATGAAATTGACAGTTCCTTTACTTCCTGCATCATACATGATGACAGGTTGGTGGTTAGATGGTGCTTCACTAATTCTTGAATTTCGATGAACTATCGTGTTAAAAACCCTATCTTTTGAATGGTTTTGGACTTCTTCGATTACGAGATTTGCCAGCCGGAGGCGCTTGTCGTACATGGTTAAAATAATACCTTCAATGGTCAACTCAGGATTGAGTTGCTTTTTAACCAATGAAATGGTGTTCTTTAGTTTGCCTAAACC
>CAKUWM010000469.1 GCA_934699305.1 uncultured Saprospiraceae bacterium
GCATTACGCAGATCTAACAAAGTTGCGATTCCGGACATATCACGAGCTTTAGAATCTTCTGTTCGTGTAACTTTTACTTTCCATTCGCGTCCTCCCCTATTCAGATATTCCCATCCTACCACGTCACCGTAGATCGATTTGAATTCATAATATAAAGGAATTGGGTCATGGTCATTGATAAAAGTAAAATTTTCACCGGCTTTCATGTCTTTAAATAAGCCGACCAATAATTCGTGTCTTTGAATAGGAACCAGTACTCTTACATCTAATTCGCCATTCTCATTTTTTTCCAAATACATATTTTATTTTATATTTTATAAATTTAATCCATTAGGAATGCCAATCCATGTGTAACCGGATCACATAAATCAATGACCTTTTTCTCCCGAAACAATTTGTCCATGAGCTCTCTGGCCACTTTATATTCATTGTGTATTGGGCAAGGATGGCTCTCAGAACACTTGCTTAACCCAAGACCGCATTCTTTAAATACTCCTTTGCCTTCGATAGCTTCAATTATCTTGTAAATAGCTTGATTTTTTTGAGTATCATTTAAATAAAATCCTCCTGAAGGACCTTTTAAGCTAATAATCAGTTTTTGTTTTGTCAAAACTTGAAGAGTTTTCCCGATCGTATGTTCGCTTGCATTTATATGTAAAGCAATATCTTTAATGCCAACTTTATGGTCAGAATTACTCTTTGCCGCCAAATATATTACTGCTTTGATTGCAGTTTTACACGTTAAACTTAGCATACTATCGTCCTAGAAATTTGCGACCTTCCGGTGAAATCATTTCAAAATTCCATGGCGGATTAAAGGTCAGGTTTACATTAATCTGCCAGTCCGGATATGCATCTCTCAAGCTATGTATAACATCTGTCGTAATACTCTCACCCATTGGACAGAATTGGGTTGTCAATGTCATTCTTGCGTTCAGTTCCTTTTGTTCATCATCAAAATCCAATTCATAAATTAGACCTAAATCGACGACATTTAATCCTATTTCCGGATCATCTACTTCATATAGACCGATTAATGCATAATCGCATTTCTCAGCATTGTTTGTAATAATGTTTGTATTCATCGTATTAAAGGTTGGTGTAACAATGTTTTGACTACATTTAGCACATACAGGATGGCTGCAATTATTAAGGAAAAAGAACCGAATTTTAATATCCAATCTTTAGATATTAATAAGCCTACAATAAAAACTAAAAATCCACATAGGTAAGCTATTGCCATCCAATAATAAATATTTTCATTAAATAGGTCTTTCGGTACAGGTGTTTTTCCTCCATGAGCTCTTTTTTGATAAACTTTATTCCACACGATAAAAGGCAAAGTTTTAAATGTCATTCCTAATATAATAGCCGTTATCCATCCGTATAAAATACAGAATCCATAAAGTAATGTAAGTTTATTCGTATTATAATGAGGCAATAAAAGTAAGGCAAAGACTAGAACAATGATAGGAATAATCATTTGTAAAACTGATATCAATGACGTTTTCATCTGTTGATCCACATTCTTCCGAATTCTAATTTGATACGCTTTGAAACAATGTCTGCCAAATAGTATTATTCCTATTAATATTAAAAAAATCGGTATGTATTCACTGTGAAATCCAATCACTATTGACAAAATAAAATATATCAAACCTCCATTGATACAAAAGAAAATAGCCCAAAGCACTTTTTCATTGGTATATTTAGATATTAAAAACATTGGGATTAATCTGGATCCGACTCCTATCACCAATAATAAAAACCAACCAACAAGCCCTAAATGTGCATGGATTGAAAGATAATGAAGAGATTCACTTGGCAATATTGGATGATTGAAATTAATTACCAACAACAATCCGAAGATTGTGGTAGAAACAAGCCATAAAGATGCTGTGATAATAAACCAGGCGTGAACATTGCGATGTTGACTTTTAAAAGAGCTCAACAGTACATTGATACAATAACATAATACTCCCCCATTTATCAAGGCTGCACCGACAATCATTGGCCACCCGGTATTGAAAACAAAAAAACTATATATCAATATTGGAATGCCCACTGATGTAAGGCCAAAAGCACTATAACCCAAAAAGTCATTGTCTAATTTACCTTCTACAAGGACTGGGAGAAGTTGGTGAGA
>CAKUWM010000470.1 GCA_934699305.1 uncultured Saprospiraceae bacterium
TTCCCTCGAGCCAGGTTTTTAGTGTATTTATTTTAAATTTGAAATTAGTTGTTACATTTTTCCAAATTTCGTAATCATTTTTTTGAGATTCGGTAATTGACGCAGCATAATCGTCAATATAGTTGAGTAATATACTCATTTTCTCATTATGAAAGTCACTCCAGATTTGCTTGTACAATGCAATAAACTTTGGATCATCTAAAAATCTGGTAAAGAAAGAATAACCGGTGGAATTAGAAGATAATTTTTTAAATAAAGGTTTTTGGGAAGATCCAAAATGAACGGAAGTTCCTTCAAAATCAAAAGCCCAATCAAAATCCCATATAGGTCCCATAAAATATTTACCGGCCTTGTTTTTGTATAAGTATGTACTTTTGGGGTGATTTATTTCCATATTATGTGTTAAATTATACACAACAAAATATTTTGCCAAAGACTCAATATCGATCAACTTTTCATATCCGTTATTAGGGAAATAAATGGAGTTGACAGAGTCCTCAAGCTGTTGAAAATCACTTATTATTTTTTGAAATTGGCTATCCGATCCAATATCAGGATCTTTTACCATTACGGGTAATTTATAGTGGTTTGAAGTGAATTTATAATCTTCATCGTAATTTAAATCTAATTCAAGTAAAACACCCTCCGTTTTGTCAATATTTACTCTGCTGACAGACATTTCCACTTGCTCGGTAAGCATATAGTTTCCGATATACCTATTGTTTATTGTAAGATCAATCGGAATAGCATTATTGGTATGTTGAAGGTCTAAAAGTTGTCCAATTTTAAATGCTACTGCATTTAGCATAAGCGTAGGATCGATATAATTCGCCAAAAGAACCCAATCTTTCTCTGTCAATAATCCAAGAACCGGAACATTTTCATCCAATTTTAGACGATATGGCTTTTTGGGCATACTCCAAGTGCTATTGCCACGACCTCGTATTCTGGTAGTTCCTGAATAATTTTCTCCCCAATCATTACTCTCGATAGTTATTGTGGCGTTGATATATTCATCTTTAGAAATTACAGGAGCCAGGTTTTCAGTAACAATAGTGATTTGTGGAATAAGTGAGGCCCAAGTAATATTTACTGAGTATGTTTTTTTGAATCCACTTTCTGATATTAGTGTATATGTAATCGGTTTAGAAAAATCATTAGGCGTTACACCGCTAATTTGAGGGATTCCATTGATTAATATTCCTTCTGCTTTTGTTTCAAATGTGGCAATTAAAGATTTTGAAGAGGAAGGTATCCTACTTTCAATTTCCTCATTGGTAACAGTACATGTATAGTCTTTTTTGAGGAGCGGATTGATGCTTTTTGTAAAAGAAAAAGAAGTAAAAGTTAATCCTTCGTCGTACCGTTCAATTATTACCTGATAACTAATCTCTGTAAGATCTTCAGCGATAATGGTATAGATAATTGGATTGTTGAAGTTGTTAGATGTAAAACCCGATATTTGTTTTTCACCAGAAATCAGAATTTCCTTTCCTTTGATAATAAATGTTGCAGTTATTTGGTCGAGGGCAATATTATCAGGAAAGGCAAGTGAAATTGTATTATTATCAATTTCTCCTACAACGTCTTTTTCAAGTATATGTGAGTTGTAACGTGCTTCAATGACAAAACTCAAAAACTCTTTAGAAGAGTCTTGAGATATATCATCTTTGCAACTATACAACAAAGAGAGTATAACTAGAAAAAGGAATGTAAATCTAAGGTTGCTTATTTTAAAGGTCATAAGTGTTTAATTTTTGTGTTTTACTCTCTTTGTTGGTTTCTTTAATTAATTATCAAAGCTCCAAATCCACATCAAACAACTCGTGCCAGGGCAATCCTTGTTTGTTAAGCTGTTCCATAAACGGATCGGGATTGAACTCTTCTACGTTGAAAACGCCCGGTTTGCGCCACAATCCCTGCATAAACATCATGGCACCGATGGTTGCCGGAACGCCAGTGGTATAACTCACGCCCTGCGCGCCCGTTTCTTCGTAGGCGGCTTGATGGCTGCAATTGTTGTAGATATAATAAGTGCGTTCCTTGCCGTCTTTTATCCCGCGAATGCGGCATCCGATGGAAGTTTCGCCCGTGTAGTTCTCGCCCAAATCGCCCGGGTCGGGGAGGACGGCTTT
>CAKUWM010000471.1 GCA_934699305.1 uncultured Saprospiraceae bacterium
AAATAAACATGTCAAGGTCTTTTGTGTAATGCAAAATCGATATACTTCCAATGCCCGTTTTCTCAAGCAATTGATTGATACAAATAACCTGGGGCATATCAATGAGATAGATGTTCAATTAATCTGGAATCGTGATCAACGTTATTATTTAAATCCGGATGGGAGCCGACATTCGTGGCGCGGCAGCTTGGAATATGATGGAGGACCTTTGTTTACACAGTTTTCGCATTTTATTGACTTGTTATATTGGCTTTTTGGAGACTTGACCATCGGATATTCACAAAAGTTTAATTTAAATCATCCTTATGTGCCTGAAATAGAAGACACCGGACTATTTACATTTACTACGGATAACAAAGCGCAAGGCCTATGTAAATATTCGATAAATGCTCCCTATAAAAATTTAGTTAGTCGAATTATTATAAATGGCGACAAAGGCGTAATTGAGGTGAGTGGACAATATCTTGAAGTAATCAATCATTATCATTCTGACAATTTATTAGAAAATACATTTCCCGTTTTAGACAATTCCAACACCCATTCTTTGGTAATTAAAAATGTTATTGAAGCCATCAATAGTGGAAATAATATTGATACAAATGCAATGGAAGGTTTGAAAATTGTCGAAATTATTGAAAAAGTTTATCGACAATAAGCAAATATTATTCAGAAAAAGGAGTATTATTTATTAAAAATTATAGCATGTACCTTTTTCCAAATCTGCTGCCAAATTTCCGTGACCTTAGGCGAAAAATTAAAATAAATGATAAGTGGCCAAAAAAGTATTGAAAATGCTATGGTTCTGATAAATATTTGAAAGTAGGGATTTTGTCCTACCGGCAAAACAGATGCGATTAAGCCACACACACACGCAATAATTACAATATAAAAGTCATGTATTGTAAATGGCCATATGCCAAATTTCTTTTTGACATATAATAATTTTGCCACATTGAAAAGAGTGAGTGAAATTAATGTCGCCAAAGCCGCTCCCGAAACGCCAGTCAGGTGGATTAGGAAGTAATTCAATATTGCATTTGATAATCCTAATATTATCAGTGCATAAAAGTTAAATTTGTAGAATTGGCTATAGCCTATGATTTGACTATTTAATCCGGTTGCCATATCTACTAATTTGGCGAAGCCGAGAAAAACAACAACCCAGAAGCCTGTTCTGTAAGCGGCACCGTTGCTCATAAGTTGATATACCGCATCCATGTTAATGATAATTCCGGTAAACAAAAAACAACCCAACAATAGCATTATGGTAGAAGTAGAAATGTATAGATTGACTAATTTTATGTCTTCCTTGCCGGCAATATATTTTGCAACAAATGGACTTGCGACAGATATTATTGCGATCACAGGCATATTGATAAAATTGGCCATGCTGGAATGCATATTATAGATAGAAATATAACTAAAATCCGGTAGGATTGCTTTAATCATTATTGTGTCGATATATACAACCATTTGATTGCCAAAGACTCCAAGGATGGCAAATAAGCTGTAATTGGCAATTTTTTGAAGACGGGATTTAGTCAGAAATTGAAGCGTAAAATGAAAACTTTGTCTCCTTAGATACGACGTATATAGTAGTAAAAGGGATAAGGCGATTATATAATTGGCCAATAAGCCCCAAACTACCATACCTACAGTTATGTAACCAAGAATGTGCAATCCTATCAATAACGGAAGCGTTAGTTTGAGTAAAAATTCCTTTAATAAAGCAGGAATAATTACTTTGGTGAAGTTGTTCAAATAAACATCAATTAAGGTACAACCTGCCTGAAGTATTGTCAGAGGAAGTATATATTGAAAGTATTTATCATATTTCCCATTGTGTGAAACAAAGTAGTGGCTCAGCCAATCTTCACCAAAAAGGAATGCTATGGCAAATAAAAAACTTCCTGTTAAGTATATTAAAAAAATAAAAGACAAAAAGCCATTATCCCGTTTGTCTTCTGTTTTAAATTCGGGATAATTATTGATTGCAACGGCACTAGAACCTAATAAAATAAAAGGAGCAAACATCAATGAGGCTGTCAACAGAAACATGCTTAGACCGTGCAGCTCCATATCCAGCGGATAAATATACAAAGTACTCAGAGTGCCTATGAGCG
>CAKUWM010000472.1 GCA_934699305.1 uncultured Saprospiraceae bacterium
TTATTACACAATAAGTTCAATAATTTAAATGCGGACATTGAGATATCCTCGGATAATTTTCTTTTATTAAAAACCAATGAAAAAGACAATCCCAACTACTATGGGACAGCATCAGGTAAATTCAATGGCAAATTCAAAGGTCCTTTAAATCAACTAAATATTGATATAGATGCAACAACCGGCACTGGCACAGAGTTCTTTATGCCCGTGGCATCGTCAAAAGAAATTGATGCACTCACTTTTATCGAATTTAAAAACAGGTTTGACACTACAGTTCAAAAGGATATCAATAGAGTGGTCACTTCCACCGGTTTATCCATAAAAATCAATGCCGAATTAAATGAAAAAGCAACTCTTAACCTCATCATAGATAAGCAAACGGGTGACATTATCAAAGCACAAGGAAACGGCATTCTTGAAATATCTATCCCTCGAAATGGGAACCTGAGCCTTTACGGTGGTTATGAAGTATCCAGTGGAGAATACCGCATCAACTTGCTTCCATTGTATAATCTATCTATATTTGGCGCTAAATTTTTAATTAAAAAAGGTGGAACATTGATATGGAATGGCGATCCGATCAATGCACAAGTAAATATTGATGCAGAATTTAAAGGCGTCAACACTTCTCCGTACAACTTCATAAGCGAATATATTCCTGAAGGTGATTTAAAGATTCAAGGAGAGGCAAGTAGGCCGACACCAGTTGATCTTACCCTCAATCTGAGAGGAGATTTATTGAAGCCTGAAATCACATTTAAAATTGATTTCCCTCAAATATCACCGGAACTAAAAACCTATGTTGACAGTAAATTAAGGGCTCTGGAACAAGATCCTAATGAATTGTACAAACAAGCAGCTTCACTCATCTCCTTTGGTTCTTTCATTCCCAAAGACAACTTTAACTTATCTGCAGTAACTGCAACCGCTTATAATACGTTATCAGACCTCATCTCAAATCAATTGACACAAATCCTTTCACCCATGTTAACCTCAGCAGTAGCCGACGGCAAAGTACTTACCGGCGTGGATTTGAATCTCAATTACAGCTTTTATGAGGCAAATACCACTCAAGGTGCCGGTATTCAAAACCGCATTGGTAGTGAACTCTTGATAGGTCCAAGTCTCAAGTTTTTCAATGATAGGCTTATCGTAAATACCGGTGTTAAAAGCGGTGAACAAGGAAGAAATCAAAATTATGTAGCCGGAGAAGCCGATTTACAATATTATCTTTCTGCCGACAAACGCTATGTGTTAAGGATATATCAGAATAATGATGCTGTCCTCGAGGGTAGAAGGATTAAAAGTGGTGTGGGTATTTCATTCAGAAGGTCAATGGATTCCTTCGCTGAATTGTTCCAAAGAAATAAAAAGAAAAGAGCTAAATCTAAGTAAACAAATGATGCATTCATTTAAATTTGGTAAAAATTTGTTTTTGTCCGTTGTGGTTTTCATGATGTTCGCTACAAATTCTTACACTCAACTTCTAAACAGCAACATCAAAATATACTTCACAAGACCAATTGCTTCAAAATATATTATCCCAAACATGTATCCTTATCAAACCGGAGGCTCTATCGTCAAACAGCAAATATTGGACGTCATAAAATCTGCAAAATTTACCTTAGATGTTTGTGTTTATAATAACTCGGACGCAGATATTGTGTCAGCCTTAAAATTAGCAAGAAACAAAGGATTACGAGTTAGGTATATTACCGATAAAAGCACCTCTAATCCAGCATTAAAAAATTTAAACTTCCCGATTCTATACCTTGGTAATGATGGCGGAATTATGCACAATAAATTTATCATTGCTGATGCAGGATATGCTAATGCTACCCTATCCATTGGCTCCACAAATTATACACCAAATGGATTTAACGACGATGCTAATAATCTGATCATTATCAACGATATTCCTATCTGTAATGCATTTGTCAAAGAATTCGAAGAAATGTGGAACAGCTCATCCGCCACTCCCGGCAATAATCCAAAATCAGGAAGCCAAAAATCAGATAATACGCCTCATTCATTCAATATCAACGGAATCCCCGTCCAAGTCTTTTTCTCACCCAGCGACCAAGTAGAGATGAATATCCTACAACAATTAGAC
>CAKUWM010000473.1 GCA_934699305.1 uncultured Saprospiraceae bacterium
AACGGTTTTAATTTCTGATTGCACGCCTGAAATAGCGCTTTTACGTTCATCAATCTTTTTCTGAATCTTGTTATAATCTTTTAATGTATTCTCTTTGCTCTTTTTAGTATTTTCAATTTTCTCCTGGGTGTGTTTAATATTTTGCTCTACCTTTTTTTTCTTTTTTTCTAAGGCTTGCGTACTTTGACTAAAGCCATTGGAATAAAACAAAAAAGAAATGACCAGCGAATAAAATAAGGATTTATGGTTCCATAGGTTTATATCCCACAGGGATTTCAAAAGGGATTTTGAATTTAGTATTTCTTTTGACCTCATTAAATGATAAATTTATATATAATAGTTTTACATTATTCGAAATAATCTCTAAATCACGAAGGTAAGAAAACTTTTTTTTATCATATAATAATTTATAGTCCGCTAAATCCATTTTTAAATATATATTTTTTGACAAATCTTCAATCATAAAAGAAATGAACTGTTCAAATACGGCATTTATTCCTATTGTTATCCGGTTAGAATCCTTTCGATTGGTGATAATTTTCATGTTTTCTGTTGATCTGATGCTATCTTTACCCATGTTCATGTAATATGGGTTCCCAACAATTAATTCATATAAAATATTAAAATCAACCGGTGCATTCATTTGAGTTTGAATTTCTTTCCAACTTTTTTTCATATAGCTACGATGAATTCGATCAATAACATACATAGAATCTTTATTTATTAAAATTCTAGCTCCCTCTAAACCAAATTTTTTCAACTGCATCCATATTACACTATCCTTGAGCATCCTTATATTGAAAGCAAAGTTGTATCTATCTGTTGTGTTTTCAAGAACCATATCGCCCGTCATTTCAGCTGCTTGAAAATCCAATCGTAGCGGATCTGTTGCCGCTTCAATAGAAAAATTACGTACAGCTTCATCCTCGTGGTTAGTTTTGTCTTCAATCGTAGTTTCTGTTTTTTGGATGGGTGGTGTTACAGTTGAGTTCTCTGCTTTTACTTGTGACTTTTTATGGACGTGACAAGAGGTTAAAGACAAAATTATCAATACTATCGAAAATAATCTCATGATTCGTTTATCTAAATAATCGCCAAAGTTTAAAAATTATTATCACAATGCGTTTAAGAAAATCATAAATTTTATCACCTTTACAGTTCATTGACTTAATTCAACGAATTATTTCAAATAAAAACGTAATATTTATGTATCCTGATCTTTCGTATGTTTTCCATGATTTATTTGGTACACCTGTTGACAACTGGTCATCCATTGTAAAAATGTTTGGATTGATGTTGGCCATTGCAATATTGTGTAGTTCCTATTTCCTGAGTCTTGAATTAAAACGAAGGGAAAAGGATGGTTCCATCAAGCCTATTAAAATTACAAAAGATGGTAAATCTACGACTGTATGGCCACATGAGAAAGTTGGCGACATCACAATGGTTGCTGCCATATCAGGTGTAGTCGGGGCAAAGTTATTCGCTGTTTTTGAAAGTATTGATTCTATTAAATCGTTTATTCGGGATCCATTTCATACCTTATTCTCTGGCAGCGGATTGGCCATTTACGGTGGATTGATAGTCGCATTTTTTGCCGTTACCTGGTATGTTAGAAAACTGGGAATAAAAATATTGACTATTTGTGATGCCACCGCACCATCCCTGATGATTGGATATGGAGTTGGTCGCATTGGCTGCCAATTGAGTGGCGATGGAGATTGGGGCATTGTTGCTGCCAATAAGCCTAATTGGTTCTTCCTTCCGGATTGGTTATGGTCCAATACCTATCCCCGAAATGTTGCACAGGAAGGTGTAAAAATGGTTGATTGTGTTGGGAATTACTGTACAGAATTAGCGCAAGGTGTGTATCCAACGCCAATTTATGAGACTATATTGGCATTTCTCATCTTTGGCATTTTATGGTCATTAAGAAAAACACTGGTAAAGCCCGGTCAGATATTTTTCCTGTATTGCTTACTGAATGGATTAGAACGTTTCTTTATTGAAAAGATACGCGTAAATGACACTTTTGACTTCGGTATATTTACGGCATCACAAGCTGAAATTATCGCTTTCTTTTTATTTTTTATCGGAATTGCAGGATTCATG
>CAKUWM010000474.1 GCA_934699305.1 uncultured Saprospiraceae bacterium
CTTTCTCCCTTTGCTACGGTATAAAACATTTCTGCATAACTGCTTTCACTAAGTGCAGTATTTAAGGCAACTACTTCATTATTATTTAAAATATTAGCATCAGGTCGTGGCAAGCTATTCTTGAAATTACTCATGTACCTTGTCGGCAAAATAATATTCATTGCATTATCTGAAGCAGGGATTACGCCTTGACGGTACATAGGATTAAGAACCTTCATAACATCATAAGGTACGCCCAATTTATTGGACAAATCCTTCAAATTAACTTTATTATATAAGCTTGTCATATCCGTTATTTGAAGATCTAATTCAGGAAAAGAAGGCTTTAACTGGTGCTTAGTATAATAATTAAAAACATAACTTATGGCTATAAGCTTTGGGATATAATTCTGTGTTTCTCGTGGCAAATATTTTCTGATAGCCCAAAAATCTTTTTCGCCACCTGCAGCATCAATTGCACTCAATACCCTATTAGGTCCACAATTATAGGCAGCTAAAGCCAGATTCCAATCATTAAATATCGAATACAACTTCACAAAGTAACGCGCAGCAGCATCTGCTGACTTTTTGGGGTCACGTCGCTCGTCAACAACCCGATTAAAATCCAAACCCATTAACTTGGCTGTTCCGGGCATAAACTGCCATAGACCTATTGCTCCTGCCGGACTCACAGCATTAGGATTTAAGGATGATTCAATGACAGAAATCATCTTTAATTCAAGCGGCAGGTTATACTTTAATAATGCTTCGTCAAAGTACTGAAAATACATAGTGGCCTTACCAAGCAATTGCTCAGAAGTACTACGATAGGATTTAATATATACTTTTAAAAACTTCTCAACTTCAGGTGTGTACCTAATATCCAATGAGGAATTGAGCTTTTTCAGTCTAACTTTTATTACACTTTCATCGAACTCAACTTTATCATCTTCTAAGACTTTTGTCTCTGATCTTAAAGAATTATCGTTTGCAAGCGCATGCTTAGGGAATGTACAGATGCAAAATACTGCTAGTACAATGAGAGTTTTTAACTTCATTGTCAGTCTTTTAGTTATAAAATAGAATTTCTCTGCAACATGTTGCAAGTGCAAAAATAACATAAATCCAACGTTTCAAGCACTTTTCAGCCTAAAAATAGTGCATATTAACATATATGTAAATAACATAATATGTATAGTAACTTTCTAATTTATGAAGCTTATTGAATATCCATTCTAACAAGATTTTTAACATATCAAATCAATTGTTTGGCATTATACCTTCAACTGCAAAATATTCAATGTAGTTATTTCACGACATCAATTAAATATTTTGTACATCAAATAATGTATTCCAAATGAAAATTTTACCGATTAAACACTAAAGGGCTTCATAGTATTAACAAAACAAATCAAATTAAAAACGAATTTGTTAATAGGTATTTGCTCATCAGGCAACATAAAATATTACTTTCTTATGCCTCATGTTGTTTTAACCGAGAAATCAATTTTTCCACAGACACCATTTCCTGACTACCTGTTTCCATATTTTTCAAAGTGACCTTACCTTGAGAGCGTTCATTATCGCCTATCAAGATTACTTTTAAGAATCCTGAATCATTGGCAAAAGACATTTGTTTTTGCAATTTAGCGACATCCGGATACAACTCACAAGCTATATTTTCTGCTCTTAATTGATTCACAATTTGTATTGAATATGGAAAAGAATCTTTATCAATACAGGATATCAACACGTTTTTCCCTTTTGATACTTCTTTTGGAAAGAGTTGCAACTCATTCATGACATCATATATTCTTTCTACACCAAAAGATATACCTACACCCGACACATCCTTCATTCCAAATATCTCGGTTAAGTTATCGTATCGACCGCCACCGCCAATGGAACCCATATTGACACCAAGCGCATTGACTTCCAGGATACATCCTGTATAATATCCAAGACCCCTAGCTAAGGTAGCATCAAACTTAAGTGTATTATGAAGTGGACTATTATCTATATGCTTCAATACTTCCTTTAACTCTTCTATTCCTTCTAATCCGGTCTGAGATTTCATTAAAGTTAAAAGTTACTCCAACTCGCAACATTCAATTAAATAAAATAGAGTATTT
>CAKUWM010000475.1 GCA_934699305.1 uncultured Saprospiraceae bacterium
CTACTGGACCTTAATGCTTCGAAATCGGTCAATTCTTCAATGATTTCCGACCATCCCAAAAAGATTACATGGCCATACTAATAATTTTCTAAAAAAACATCCAAAGTAATTTGCGCAGTTAAATGATCGCATATATATTTGCAGTCAAATAACTGCATAATGAAATTAAGAAGAGATGTATTCCAGGCCTTGGCCGACCCGACCCGAAGAACCATAATTACTTTGGTCGCCCTTCAAGCCATGACGCCGACAGCGATAGCGGAGAATTTTGACTCATCGAGGCAAACAATCTCCAAACACATACAAATTCTTGCCGAATGTGAAATACTCCAACAAGAGCAGAAGGGCAGGGAGATTTATTACCAGCTAAACCCAAGCGGGATGAAAGAGATAGCGGACTTTATCGAGCCATTCAGAAAACTTTGGGATAATCGATTTAACAAACTCGAATCAATAATGAAAACGTATCAACCCAAAAAATAGAAAAATGGAGCAAAAAACAAAAATCAATTTCGAGGAAGGAAAACAAGAACTGACAATTACAAGGGAATTTGACCTTCCTTTGGAACTACTCTTCAAGGCCTATCAAGAACCGGAACTTGTGGAGCAATGGATGGGAACAAAAGTATTGAAACTTGAAAATAAAAAACATGGCTCGTACGCATTTGAAACTTCGCACAATGGGAATGTGGTTTTTCGCGCCAATGGTACGATTCATGACTTTATCCCAGAACAAAGAATCATACGGACCTTTGAGATGGAAAACGCCGAAATCGGGGTTCAGCTCGAATTTTTGGAGTTCGAGAGATTGACGGACAACACGAGCAGATTGACCATGCAGGTCATTTACAGGTCTGTTCAGCACCGGGCCATGCAGCTAAAAATGCCCTTTGAATATGGAATAAATATGGCCCATAACAGGTTACAGGAAATTTTATCCAAACAAATATAATCCCATATGTCAAAAAGGAACAAAATAATCTATTGGACAACGACAATATTCCTATCCATCGGTATGCTTGCTGGTGGGATACAACAAATGCTTCAAATCGGAGGGTATAATGAAATCGTAACAAAGTTAGGCTACCCTCTGTACATGTTATCCATTTTGGGCGTATGGAAAATAATGGGAGTGATCGCAATTTTATTGCCAAAGCGTCCCTTGCTAAAAGAATGGGCATATGCTGGCTTTTTCTTTATTATGACCGGTGCTGCGATTTCCCATATCGTTATGAAAGAACCGTTCGCTGAGGTTGTGCCCTCTTTGACACTTCTTATTGTCATTATTGTGTCTTGGTATTTCAGACCCATTGACCGCAAAATAGTTGTGGGCATTTAGCCACATTGGTTTTAAATCATGGAAGAATGACGAATTTAGGCATTGAAGAAGGCTTGGTACATCAGGTTACGGAAGATATAAGAACGGTGTTGATATCCAATCCGGAGCTAATGGTAAAATGGAACAAACTAACGTCGCTTGCCCGTAATGAATGGATTTGTTGGACAACGATTGTCAAGCAGGAAAAAACCCGGAAGGAACATTTGGAAAGACTGCGGGAGGATATTCTTGGTGGTAAGAAAAGACCTTGCTGTTGGCCAGGATGCCCGCATCGAAATCCAAAAATCCAAAAGTGAATTAAATGAGCACTTGGGTAAACCACCAATGTTTAAATGCGATTTAGGAGCCTGCGATGGCAAATATTATGTTGAGGTAAATTTTTTAATATACTTTCCAGATTCTCTCCTTTATTTTTGTGAAATGTTAAATGCTCTGACTGGTTGGGACAAGGTTTTGATTGGTTGGCGAGGAAATTTGAAATAATGTTTCTTGATAAACGGAAACATTAAATTAACTTTTGTTTTTCTTTAATAATTCCTGCAGGATCGGGGTAGCGGACCTTAGGTGTTCTTCCAAGAGAACACGTGCGATTTTAGTTTCGCCAGCATAGATTGCCCGTAGTATGGCACTATGTTCCAATAGTGCTTTTTGGGCTCTATTGGAATCGTTTGCAGCTACGCGCTGTAGTATCCGTATAAATGTCCAAAGAGAATTGAAGGCCAAAGCAATAAACTGGTTTTCACAGGAATCCACCCACATCC
>CAKUWM010000476.1 GCA_934699305.1 uncultured Saprospiraceae bacterium
GTGGGCAGGGCATAGACCTCGTCCCTGGTAGTCGATTCAAGTACACCTTCACCATAATTAAGTCTCAATACTGCATTTATATCATAACTGGCCCAATCCGGAATTTGGCTACTTCCATGCAAGTAAACGGCAGGATCATCATCATCAATTTCAATATGCTCTAAATAAATTGGACCAATCAATCCATTTCTTCTAAAAGTTATCTGTTCATAGTTAGAAACCGTTTTGGTGCCAAATATATTATAGGCGTAAATTGCATAAAAAGGATTCTCTAAATAGGGCGGGTCAGTATCTAGATAACTGGTTTTATCAAGAGAATCGATTAATACGATACTGTCTTCCTCATGAAATAGCAAATTGCTTCCATCCGAATTCGCATATACTATTTCGAAATGAGAAAAGTAAGGAATGTTATATTCACTCCATTCCAAAAGAATATTTTCACCATCTACACTGGCATTATTCAATCTAAATGTACTAGGCATTGTTAATTCACTAGGATTTTCAGTAAGCATTTCACTTTCGCCAACCAAACCTTCAATAGAATAAACCCTTAAAAAATAGCATAAATTGTTTTGGGTAGATGGTGGACTATAATCTACAAAAGTAGTATTGGAAATATCATTTATTTCAGTCAAAAGTATCGCATCTTCCTTTGAACATGCACCCTCCTGTGAACGGTAAATTTCATAGCTTCTAAAATATTCACTATCCGTTTCCTGCTCCCAGTTGAATTTTAAGAGCGATGTTTCATTGGAATCGCGTTCAAAGGAATTAGCTACATGGTTATTTGAAATTGGGTCATAAGGTCTTAAATAAGCCTTGAAAATTTCTTTATTACCATCATCGTCAAAATCAAATTTAAAATTTAAGACCAATTGTTCAGGCTTGTATTCTAATATAGGAAATTCTATCTTATCTCCAGTTGTGCTCGAAAGTTTTATAATTCCTTTTTCAACGATCCAATTAGCCAAATTTATTGTTTGTATACAATCAGAATTACTGTACAAAAATTCTTGATAGACACCATTATCGGAAAAAACAATATAATCAAAACCACATTCTGAAAAATTAGGAGTTGTCTCAACCAAATTGTCCATAAATTCCCCAGCATAAACAAACCATGTTCCCTCTATATCTTCTGTTGAAACACTAGTATCCACTTTGGGAATACTGGTTTCTATTTCAGGAGTAAATTTGTCATCTTCTCTACTACAAGCTAGAAAAACAAATAGGGAAATAATTAAATATCTGTATCCTTTGAACATCATTAAAAGGTTTAAAAACTTTCAATAATAACATATAATAAACTTTAATGTTTGATTCCCCACTTAATTTTCGTCAAAATACAAAAACCCGCTTTTTTGGGCATGCTCTTTAATCAGTTCCTTATTTTTGGCCTGGTACACACAGTACATTTTATTGTCCAACACATAGCTGCGAATCCCTTTAATATCGGGTCCCAAATCTCTTATCACATTACAGGATTTTTGTGCCACACTTTTAAGGTCGGCATCCGTAAGCTCCCCAGCACCGGGAATATCCCGTTCAATTAGATACGTGTTCATTTTTGGCTTTTCCATAATTGTTTTTTTTGTTAATTGTGCTGTTTCTTGGGCACCTACATAATTAAAAGTAAAAAGTCCCACTAGCATTAATACCTTAAAAAAATTGATTGTCTTCATAATGCTATGTTTTTAAGGGTTAAACTACCTAAAATTAGCGCGTTGATTTTCAAGGCCCTATAACATAAAATCCAAATATTGGTAAAATTAGACCAGATTCTTTTGGTAATAAAGAGGTGGCATGCCAAAACGTTTATGAAAGCACTTGCCAAAGTAGGAAGGGCTTGTAAATCCACAATCGAACGTCGTCTGGAAGATACTTCGATCGGACTTTAGGAGATCCAACGATTTTAAGAGCCTGTATTCCCGTAGCAAATTATTGGGGGACATGCCGGTAAGTTGGGTACATTTTCTGTAAAGAGTGGATTTGCTCATGGATATTTGCCCGCAAAAATCTGCAATACTGAATCCGCTATCGCTCCAATTAGTAGCTTGTGTGTCCATAAGCATTTGAAGAAACTTCTCATCT
>CAKUWM010000477.1 GCA_934699305.1 uncultured Saprospiraceae bacterium
TACACAATACTGCATTTTGCGGAACATAAAAACGGGAATAAAAATCTTGAAAGTCCACCTCATTGGCACTATCGATGTGGTCCATTGAACCTATAACAGACCATTGATACGGATGGGAATTATATGCTCTTTTCATGCATTGTTCTACCATTGTTCCATAAGGCTGGTTATCATACCGTTGTCTTCTCTCTTCTTTGACTACGGATCTTTGAGTTTCTATTCCTTCCTGATCTACCAGCGCATGCAACATTCGTTCAGACTCAAGCCACAACCCGGTCTCCAGATGATGTGCGGAAAAAACTTCATAGTAAAATGTACGATCTTGTGACGTATTGGCATTCAATGTTCCTCCTGAATCCTGAACATAGCTAAAAAACTTACCTCGAGGAATATTTTCTGAGCCTTCAAACATCAAATGCTCGAAAAAGTGGGCAAATCCGGTTCTATTTGGGTCTTCATTTTTACTTCCGACATGATACATCATCGATATAGTAACTAACGAAGACGTATTATCTTGATGTAAAATCACGTGAAGCCCATTTTTGAGATCATATTCTATAAAATCAATATGTAGATTTTGAGGTTTTTTAACAGACATTTACCTTCATATTTAAATTAAAAAGATTTATTTAAAGATTCACAATTGAATAAAATAAAGCAATTGTGAAATAGTTTAAACTTTGAAGCATATTTTTAAAATGATTTTCACGTTCTTTGCATAAGAATATTAAAATGATAGGAATAAAAACATTGGATAGGATGATATTGAAGGGATTTATTTTGCCCTTTATAGCAACCTTTTTTATTGCTCTTTTTATTCTTACCATGCAATTTTTATGGGTGTGGGTAGATGACTTAGTGGGAAAGGGCGTTGGCGTCCTTATAATACTTGAATTGCTTTTTTATCTATTGCTTTCATTTTTCCCCATTGCTTTTCCGATAGCGGTTTTATTAAGTTCTGTAATGCTCATGGGTGGCTACGCTGAGAGATATGAATTATCGAGCATGACGTCATCAGGTCTGTCTTTACTCAGAATTATGAAACCGCTCATCATGTTGTCTGTATTTATAGCATGTTTAAGCTTTGGATTCAGCAATTATCTATGGCCTGTTGCTAATTTAAAATACAAATCACGGCTTTTGGATATAAAGAATCAAAAACCAACGCTTAGCATCCAGAAAGGCGTTTTCAACCGAGACTTCAACGGGTATGTCATCAAAGTAGATGATAAAGAAAGCGACGGGAAAACAATTAAAGGTGTAATGATATATGATAACCAGCGCCAATTGGATAAAATAAATCTTATCACCGCCAAAACAGGTGAAATGTTCTCCGAGCCCAACGACAATCTATTTGTAATGAAATTGTACAATGGTCATCAATATCAGGAAATTACTCCACAAGGCGGAAATAATAGCAAATACCCATTTGTTCGGATGAACTTCAAAGAATACACCAAAGTGTTTGACATGAGCCAATTTGACTTCAATCGAACCGATGAAAATTTATACAAATCACATCAAACCATGATGAGTCTAAGGCAATTAAAGACGTCGGTAGATAGTATCGATAAGCGGATGAATAATGCATTAGCCTTAATAAATTCTTCTGTCAGTAATTCTATTAATTCTAAATACAGTAACGTAGATAGGGATTTTGAAAATAATCAATCTCAAAATTTAGATCGCCAATATTTTCCTAAAAGGGATGTAGAATCGATGGCTAAATTAAAAAAAGAAAAATTAGGGATAGAAAAGGATGAGGTTATTCCAACTTCTACTAATGAGTTAATTTCTTCCGGCCAGCGAAATATGAGCAATGTCGTCGCACATGATCTATTCACACAAAATACATTCGACGCCCAAAAGCCTATTTTCAATCAAATCAACAATAAATATCGTTTAGCAACAACAAACCTCGCAATCTCGTTAACAAACAGCACTTTAAGTACAATTGAGTTGCAAAATAATATTTATGCAGCAGAATTAGACTCAAGAATCAGGCACATCTTTGAAATGAATATGAAATTTGCGTACAGCATTATTTGTATTGTATTTTTATTTATCGGAGCGCCTATGGGAGCTATTG
>CAKUWM010000478.1 GCA_934699305.1 uncultured Saprospiraceae bacterium
GGAGAGGATGCTCTGGAAGTTATTGCGGCTATGTATCGCGCCGTATTAGACAGTGATGTACATACGGTTTCAAGTCCAGCCATCGCAGAAATGGAGAAAATTCTTGAAAACACGTATCGAAATATCAACATTGGCCTGGTCAATGAGTTAGCTATTCTTTGTCATAAAATGAATATCAACCTTTGGGAGGTAATTGATGCAGCCAAAACAAAACCATACGGATTTCAGGCTTTTTATCCCGGACCAGGATTAGGTGGACATTGCATTCCTCTTGATCCATACTATCTTTCCTGGAAAGCGCGTGAGTACGGATTTCACACTTCCATGATAGAATCGTCCATGATGATAAATGACCGCATGCCTGAATATTGCATGGAACGCGCATCAAATATTCTCAACAAACATAAGAAATCATTAAACGGCTCTAAAATTCTTGTTTTGGGTGTTGCTTATAAACAAGACATTGATGATTATCGTGAAAGCCCAGCACTTGTAGTAATTGAGATTTTGAAATCGATGGGTGCCGAAGTTGTGTTTTATGACCCTTACATTTCCGAATACAAATATAAAGGGAAAAAACATAAAGGAGAAAAAGAACTGACTAAAGAGTTGGTAAAGTCCGCTGATTTAGTTGTAATTACAGCTGCCCATACCAATGTTGATTATGACTTTGTGCAGCAAAATGCAAACTTTATTTTCGATACTAAAAATGCGATGAAAGCTGTGAAAAATCGCAGAAATATTGAACTGTTATAGATAAAATATGAGTAAAAAAATATGCGTAATCGGTGGTGGAAGATGGGGGCAAAATCATATCCGCACACTTTTTCAAATGGGGAATTTAGCCGGGATAGTAGAGAGTAATGCGACACGATTGGAAGAACTTATAAAGCAATATCCGGTTGAAGGCTTTACCGAATTGAATCTAGCAATTGAAAAAGATTTTGATGGTTACACAGTCGCGGCACCCGCACCTCTCCACTCTGAAATTGGGAAAAAATTATTAGAAAAAGGGAGAAATGTGCTGATTGAAAAACCCATGACTTTGTCAGCAGAAACTTCGAAAGAGTTGGTTGATTTAGCAAAAAAAAATGCGGCTAATCTTATGGTAGGTCATGTTCTTCTTTTCCATCCTGCGATTAGAAAGATAAAGGAATTAATTGATACTGGGAAAATAGGTAAACTCCATTATATTTATTCCAATCGTTTAAATTTGGGTACGGTACGTACAGAAGAAAATGTATTTTGGTCGTTAGCACCTCACGATGTTTCCATATTCGATTATTTTGTCGGAAAACCGGCATTGTCCATTCAGGCAAGCGGGCAGAAATTTCTCCAGACAACCGTTTTTGATTCTACTCTAGCTCAACTTACGTATCCCGATAATGTGCATGGCCATATTTTTACATCATGGTTGCATCCTTTCAAGGAGCACCGGTTAGTGGTAATCGGGAGCAAAGGAATGCTTTCTTTTGAAGATTCCAGTGCAGAAAAGAATATCGTTTTTTATGATAAACATGTGAATTTCGAAAACGGTATTCCGAGAATAAAAACAGAACCCGACGAAATAATCCCTTATGATAAGAAAATGCCGCTTACAGAAGAACTAACTTATTTTGTTGACCATTTAGACAAGAAGATTGAAGTGGCAGATGGAAAATCAGGTTACGAAGTAGTAAAAGTATTGGAAAAAGTTCAGCAACTATTAGACACAAGCAATTAAATGGGAAAAGAATACTTTGTTCATGAAAGTAGTTATATTGATGAAAACGTAACTATAGGAGCCGGGACTAAAATCTGGCATTTTTCTCATATTCAAAAAGGTGCGATTCTCGGCAAAAACTGTTCTTTAGGGCAAAACGTAAATGTTGCCAATAATGTGAAAATAGGGGATGGCGTGCGCATTCAAAACAATGTTTCCGTCTATGAAGGAGTTGAATTAGAAGACAATGTATTTTGCGGTCCATCGTGCGTGTTTACCAATGTAACCACTCCCCGCTCTCATTATTCGGTACATGGAAATTATGTGAAAACGCTCGTGAAGTGGGGTGCCTCTTTAGGAGCTAACTCAACCATTGTATG
>CAKUWM010000479.1 GCA_934699305.1 uncultured Saprospiraceae bacterium
GTCGGATGCAAGGCTTTTGCGTTTGGCAAAGATCATAATTCTTGAAATTATGGCCTTGATGGGCGACATTACAAATATTCCGAAAATTAAAAAATTTTTAAAAACTCTTACCATTGGAATTCTCTCCAAAGACCCCGAATCGCCTCTTTTTTTAATCCGCTTAGCCCATTGATTAAATTGTTTGATGCCCGTTCTTTCTAAAAGAATTAAACCCGGATTAAGGGAAACGGCTCCGGCATCTACCAATTGCGATTGCAAAGTCTGCCAGTTATCTTCCATTAAAGCGTTGCCTATAATCTTACCGTACTCCGGCGCCCTCAATAATTCGGCATCCTGAATTCCGGCTTTAGGTAAAAATCTTGATGCCCCTTTTCTTCCTTTAAACAACCATCTGATGATGGTTAAAGTTGAAACCAAATTGGGGGAAGAATCCACAAATGCAATGTTACCAACGTGATAAGACTTCCACTGATATAAATATCGCTTAATTTTCTCTAAAGCATTTAACCACATATTTCTCGCTCCTATGATGGTTATTACTTTATTCTCTTTAAATATATTGGAAGCTTGCTCACTTTGCATAAAACCTGAAATAGGCAATGAGGGATGTAGAAACCATGGCTGAAATGCCAGAACTATCAAATCATATTTTTTATTATGTGTAAATTGCTCAAGTACAACTTCTATACCTTCCTCCATGACACATTCAGGCATTGTATTAAAAAATTGAATGCCCGACCAGGGAAATGGAAAATCATTTTTGGGGACTATTTTTATCCAATCAATTTCTATATGCGCTGGTAATGAATCCAGACACTTTTCAACCAACTCTTTAAGCTGTCCGGTCTGAGAGTAATAAAATACAGCAATATTTTTTGTAGGATACATTGTCCAAAGATTTACTAATCGATTTGAATGCCTTCAAACCTAAGTTTGCGTGTTGTGTCTTCCAATAAAATCACTTTATTGGCTTGATCAATCATCAAATTTAGCGGTTTATTTTTATAATCCTTTATTTTATAGGTTGCAATGTCGGTATCAATTTGGGTAAAAATGGGTTCAAATGCTTTTGAATATGAAATTATTTTGACCATTTTTTCTCTAATCTGAAATTCGCCTTTTCTGTGTTCATATTTAAATTCAGATACTCTCAAGGTATCCATGACATCATCCTTCCCATTTTGTTTTAAGCTACCATAAAAGGTGCCGTAACTTTTGGGTTTTTCGTCATCATCCTTTTTCAACGCTTCATAAGCAACCTTTTGTCTATTTAAATCATCCTGATTTTTATAGCTCAACTTACCACTAAATGAAGTTGAAACACCATTTATATCCCCATTGATAAACAGTCTTTTTTTACTTACGATTATTTTAATCGTCAACTTAGTATCATCAGAAAGAATATTTATTGTATCCTTTATATCCCCATTTAATGAAAACTCAAACTTTCCAAAGGCTGAAGAATCTACTCCTATTCTATTACTGCCAACAGGTTTTAATTCAATCTTTTTAGATGTTCTTGAGAAATTACTTTTTGACAAATAATATCCCTGATATACACCACATAATGTATTGACTAAAGCCGCGTTACCAGAGGATTGACAGAATCCAGCCGGTACAAAAAATGCTATAAATAATAATAAAAAACAATGTCTCATCAACAAGCTCATCATTTTGTTACCATGATAAATCGTCATATAAAGCAAAATTGAACGTATTATATTTAAATAATAGAAACAACAAAAGTAAAACAAATATTGTTATACGATAATCTGTCTTAATCCCAAATTCCGCATTCGATAAATGTGGAATCGATATACGACTCCTAATTAATGGTTTAAAGAAGCCTTAGAAACGGTTTGTGCATCGGGACGTCTCTCAAAATCAGCATTAGACGGTTCTTCAAAGCCTTCACTGCTGAATTGTGGTTAATATAGCTATATGATGGTTTGAAATATCAGTATATATATCTAAAATTTTATAATCCCGGATTAGTAGTGGACATTGATATAAGGATAAATATGGCTAAATGATGTAAAAAGTTCTGTGTTTTATCCCGTAATTATAGTAA
>CAKUWM010000480.1 GCA_934699305.1 uncultured Saprospiraceae bacterium
CTCTTGCCCTAACTCTTGCTCTAACTCTTGCCCTAACTCTTGCTCTAACTCTTGCCTCAGCTCTTGCCCTAAATCTTGCCGTTCTTCTTCAGAAACATAATTCCGTTTCATAAACTGCACTTGAAAGGAGAGTCCTGTTTCTTTCCAGCGAAAATCGATTTGAGGATATTTCTTCAACTCATCCGCAATAAGTTTCAGTCCGTTTCCCCATTGGTCGATAATTCCCATCCGCTTAAAAACGGGAGCGATGATTTTATTTCGCGCATCGCTCTGATCGTAAACTGCCACTTTCACGTCTTTGCCCGTAAGTGAATAATCGCGATGCACAATGGCGTTTCTGATGGCTTCGCGAATGGCTTTTACGGGATATTCCCACCGAGAAACGGTATAAACGCCCTCCACAACCGCGCCTTTGTTGATGTGACGCAATACAAAGTTATAGGCTTCTTCCGCTTGTGTGGCTATGTTTGACAAAATACTCTTTTGGTCGATAAACTCCTCCGAAGTAGTGCCTTTGAACCTGGCGCACTCCACCTTGGCAAACGGAAAAAGAGAGGTGCGAAGCGAATCATCTGAAAACAAAACCAAGGCATTGGTCGGATATTCCGTCCCGCTTACGGTTTTGACAAGTTCCAATTTCCGCAGTGCCTGAATATCCAACGGCTCGCCTGTTTTTTCTTGATATGCTTGTTCAAAAGTCTCAATATTAAGCTCATTTACGGGTTTATCCATTACCAGCTCACTATCGAATGATATATTTCGTTTCCTACGTTCCAATTCGGAAATGATTTCTTCGTCGGCCAAACGATTGGTAGAGCCGACACGGATATACGTTCCTCTCAGTTTTCCCTTTTCTTTCGCATAATATGGCGGTGTGCTCCCTCGATAAATTGTTACCCGAATAATGTGCCTGTCTTCGTTCGTCAGAAACGTAATATCGGGCAAGATGGCAGGATAACAAGGGCTGAAAATGATATTGCTTACCTGTTCTTCTGTCTTTGTGAGCACATCTTCGGGCAAACCAACAACCTCTCTCGGATTATTACGAATGCCGGTGTATAGTTCTCCTCCGGCATCGTTGGCAAAAGCAACAATCGTTTTTGCCAATTCCGCATTTTCGGGTAACGCTTCTTTAAATTCCAAACGTCTGCCTTCGGGTTGGGTTATGATTTCTTTGAGGGTCATGTTGTTGTTACTTAGTCCTATAAACAATAGAATTTACATTTATGATTCTTCGTTGTAATAAACTTTATAGAATTTTCCTTTTTCATCAACTCCCTGTTCAATTAAATTACTATTACCGTGTATGTAAATGTCAAAATTCTTATCTAACTTGATTACGCTTTTAAGTGCCCGAACTCCTTTCTTAACAGCGCTTTCTGATATTTGGAAACTATCTGCAATGTCAATCTCTCTCTCTTTTTGATATTGATTTTTGAAGCCATTAAAATATTCTATAATATCTTGGTTGCCTATAACTTCATTCGCAAATTCATTTAAATCAAAGGAATCTTTTTCTTTAAAGAATTGAACAGACTTGTTGAGAAAATCTATTTGGTCGGATTTTGAAACTTCGAACTGTTGTGACATTTTATCAGTTGCAAAAAGTTTTGTTAATTGCAGAAACTGATTTGTATTATTTATATAATCATTCTTTAATCTGACATTTATAAAATCATCTTTCCAATATTCAGTATCTTTATTACTGTTGTCAATAACGAATAGAGTAAAAGGTTTCTCTGTAAATAATATTAAACAAGCTTTATCTAATTTTCGATTTCCAATTCCTTTTTTGAACTTTAAGGTATAATCTTTTTCTATTTCAATAAAATGTTCTTTATTCTCGATCTTATATATCCCAATAGCTTCATAATATCCTTTGTTAAATATAATATCTTCATATTTGACAATAAATAAATCGCCATCTTTGATATTAGGGTGTTTTGATACTGTTTTTAAATGAGTGAAAATATCTGTTGACTTTTCAATGAAGTTTTTACCATCGTAAATATCTTTTGATAATTGAAAAAGAGGATTTAACTCTAAATCTATAT
>CAKUWM010000481.1 GCA_934699305.1 uncultured Saprospiraceae bacterium
TGCACCCATTACAGCAAAACCACTCAACAAACTTACCTCGTGGAGGTGTGTGATGAGAGTAAGGATAAGTATAGATTCGGTCTGAATGGAATCGAAAAGACAAATGAAATAGCAGGCGTTGGAAATCATTATACAGCATTTTACGGAGAGTATGACCCACGTACAGGAAAAAGATGGAATATTGACCCGAAACCTAATATTTCTTTAAGTTCCTATTCTTTATATGCAAATAACCCCATCCGATTTAGCGACCCTTTATTAGACACTATCATTGCAGAAAAATCAGCACAGACTGATATTAAATCGGACTTAAAAAGTGTGTATAAAAAAGATTTGTTTGAGTTTAATTCTAATGATGAGCTCAACTTTAATGCTGACGGTCTAAACGAACTCAACTCTTTAAGAAGTTATTCAGGCAAGAATAAGAAAAAACTTGCTATGAAAGAATCGTTACTTGGTATGGAAACGATGATAAATAGCACGGAAATGACAGGTATTAATTATAGTGATGCCCCTATATCTATAAATGCCATAGACCCAGGAACAAGCAACACTATTTCTAATCCTAAGCCCTCACAGCTTGGAGGAGAGTTTGCATTAACCAAACAGGATTTAACAGGAACTACCTATTCATTTTCTCTTATGGGGAGAAAATTGGATAACATTGTGAATGTTAATCCTGCACCTTCAACAACTCAATATGTTAATGTTACATTGTTACAAAATCCAACAAGTACACAAATTCAACAATCACTTCAACATGGGGGTAGGATTCCTTTTACTTCTCAAAGACACAGTTTGTTGATGCACGGATTAGGTCACGTTCTTTATCAGGGAGCAACTCAGCAACCAGATGTTATAAAGTTTGACAATGCAAACAGAACACTTTCTGGCGATAGCCACAACGATGACCCCACAGGAACACACAAATAATATGGAAAGAATGAAAAAGACAGTATTTATAGCAAGTTTAATTTTCGTTATTTTTCATAGTGAATCAATCTACTCGCAACATATTAAAAGAGTGGATTCTATAAATATTAATGAAAAGTATAAAAGTGTATCCGCATCAGACACAATAAAAATAGTTACTTACGAAGATAATTGTGTGGGATGTATAGAGAATAAGATAACATTGTTTTATAAAAATGGTGAATTGAATGTGGTGTTCGAGGACAGTTTTACAACCAGCCTGCAAATTGTTGGTGAGGTAGCTCCAACTGATTCAATTAAACTGTTTTCCCTCATCAAAAAAACAAATAATCGAGAAAATTTAAAGGATGACGATTATACTTTAATAAGTAACTTAATTTCAGAAGGGGCATTAGCATTTGTCCAAAAACCGCTGAAAGAAAAAACTTCTGTATATAGTGTTGATTTTAGTTCATTGATTGTAGAGATAGAAAAAATGGAAAATTTAGTCAAAGAATCAACTTTGGATGAAACAAAAGAGGTTAAGAGCAAACAATTGTTATTCGACATTACTAATCAAGATGCCATAAGTTACTTTTCTAACATTGATGCAAAAGAATACATTTTAAAAGTTGTCTTATCGGGCTTAAAACCTATTCGGTAATATCTCTACTAATGTGTGGTTGGTGTTCCATTACCAGCCACTTTTTTATTTCCATTTCCGCTTTTAGAGCGGAAGAAAAAGGGGCAAAAAATTGAGTGCTGAAAGCACGAACTAATTTTATTATTGCTTCGCAAATTTTCAATTTTAAAAATGCAGCACGGCTGCAAAACAATAAAAAAAGAGGGGCGAAAAAAGGTGTGGCAAAGCCACCAACTTAATTTTTTAGTGTGCAGCTTTGCTGCCTTTTCTTTGTTTTTCTGTTCCTTTTTAGGGCTTAAAGCAGCCCAAAATAAAAAAGTGTCTTGTCCTGAAATAGGATTACATTAAAATCTGTAAAAATGAAAGGATAACCCACTAGTTGTAGCATCTCACTACGACCTATGAAGCCGCTTTCTCACCCATCACCCTAAACCCAACCTCTTTGAAATCTCAAAAAATAAATTTATCTTCACATCATATATATGGTAATGTA
>CAKUWM010000482.1 GCA_934699305.1 uncultured Saprospiraceae bacterium
ATAGCTCAGTCGGTTAGAGCATCTGACTGTTAATCAGAGGGTCGCTGGTTCGAGCCCAGCTTCGGGAGCTTGAAAATCAAGGGGTTAGATGAAAGTCTAGCCCCTTTTGTTTTTGATTACACAACATTTTGCCCAACATTTCGGGGATCAATCTTAAAGCGTTAAGGACGTTAGAGATAGGTGAAATTGAGCATAACCCGTTGGGCGGCGTATTTCTTTTTCTTCGTATGATTCCTGGCAGGAATTTTCAGCAATCTATTTCAGTTATACGATTTGAATTGAAAATTAAAAGAGATGGCCATTTCAAGCAAAAAAAGTTGACAAGACAGAAGCACGGGAACAGCCTCAGAAGCTGTCAAAGGCTGGTATGTGGTTACGGAGCAATAAGCCAGGTGTAGGGGTAATAGTGGATATGAAAGCCGTATTGAAGTAATAAAATACATAATATTAAAATGTTAACATTTTCGATGTTTTAAAATCGTACATGTATTAACTTTGTTAAAAACGCGAGATTCTTCTTGAATCTCGCGTTTTTCATTTAATTTTGAGTGGCTTAAAAAAATATAGCAATGATAGAGAAAGCTCCAAAACCTTTGGAAGGGGGAAAATTTATTTCATTATTGGTTGATTATAAGTTTGATGGGTCATTAAGGAAGATACAAGATGAGTACTTGTACTGGGACAAGATTAAATATAGGGCAAAAGATTGTACACCTCTAGAGCTATGGAGCGTAGTAAAGTTATTCAGGAGAATAATAGGCAACAAAGTCAGTTTTGGGAATCATAACTTTCGATATGTAATCACAGATTATCTGCAAAGGGCGTTGCATCAATTCGATATGCATATCGGTGGGACATTAGGAAGTAATATTGGTATTGCAGAAACAGACAAAACCAAGTTTGTTATTAGCTCAATAATGGAAGAAGCGATCTCCAGTAGTCAGATGGAAGGGGCAAGTACTACCAGGAAGAAAGCTAAAGAAATGATTCAGCAGGATAAAAGGCCTAAGAATAAATCTGAACAAATGATTATGAATAATTACATAACCATGAAGCATATTGTTCAGCATAAAAGCGAAGATTTAACAGTAGAAGGGCTATTGTATATTCATAAACTAATTACAAACAATACTTTAGATGATGCTGAAGACGAAGGACGATTTAGGGAAAATGATGAAGTGCATATAATTAATCATTCCAATAGTGAAATCGTGCACACACCTCCCCCACAGAAAGAATTAAATCAATTAATTAAGGATTTGTGTACTTTCTTTAATACGCGTAGTTCTGAATTCATTCATCCGATTGTTAAGGGTTGTATCATTCATTTTATGATTGGATGGATTCACCCTTTTACTGACGGAAATGGCCGTACGGCAAGGGCGGTTTTTTATTGGTATATGCTAAAAAAGGGTTATTGGCTTACTGAATATTTATCTATTTCGAGAATTATAAAGGATACAAAAGCACAATATGAAAAAGCTTATCTGTATTCAGAAATAGATGATAATGATTTAAGCTACTTTATAACCTATCATATAAAAACAATGGAAAAAGCGTATGATGCTTTAAAAGAGTACATTAATCGTAAACAAAAAGAAGTAATTCAAGCTGCAAAATTCATGAGAATTCCCGGTGTGAATGAACGAATGGCGCAAATATTAAAAATCGTGTACGATGATCCGGATCGAATATTAAGTGCTAAGGAAATTGAATCAAGGTTTAACATATCAAATTACACTGCGAGGGCGGATTTAAAATCCTTAGTCGAATTAGGGTTTTTAGAAATCATCCAGGTAAATAAGTTGAAACAAAGTTTTATCAAATCACAGAATTTTGAAAAAACGCTAAAAAAATATTCACTGTAAATGCAGTTTTTAGCTTGTTTGAAGCAATGGCAACCATGATATAATTTTTGCTACACTTTACAAAAATATTCGTACTCTTAAAGTGCTTATTTTTAGTAACTTATATATTTTTGGAAATTTATCGAAATTTGGTAATTACCCGCACTTTTTACGACAATCTCTAATAGGCATTCCATTAAG
>CAKUWM010000483.1 GCA_934699305.1 uncultured Saprospiraceae bacterium
GTTTTGATAGGGACAAATTTTTTAAAGCCTCAGAAAAGACTTTCGACAATCTTTTTGAGTATAAACGAAATTATGTGGAGACCTATTCCGCAAGAAAAACATTCCTTAAAGACCCCAAATTGTATTTTTCGGTTCTTTCGGGATTACCAACAAATGAAAAATCCGTCGCCTTTACCATGCTTGCAAAAACAGGTGTACAATTGATGGACATTCCAACGAACAAAGTTCAGTTGGCACTAAAAGTAATCAACAGAGTTAAAAAAGGTCTTGACATAGCCGTGCAATCCAGCTCTATTGGGATATGAATTTCTCAACGCCATATATCATTCTTTTCATTATTGTACCGCTTATACTTTTTGTTACAATTCTTTATGTATTCCTCCATCAGGATAACTCAACAGTACGAGATAAAAAATATAAAGTGCTTTTTAAACTGCGTTGGGGACAATTCAAAATCGAGAACATCAGGAGAGGCGTCTCCGTCATTGGGTCTGCTGGAAGTGGCAAGACCGAAAGCGTGATTTACAATCTACTCCAACATTTTAGTAAAAATCAGTTTTGTGGAATTATCCACGATTACAAAGATTTTGAGCTTACGGAAATTGCTTATCCACTCTTTAAAGAAAAGAATGTAAAATTCTATACCATCGCTTTTGATCAAATCCATTATCGTGTTAATCCTATTGACCCCAAATATATACCGAATGAGGAAAGCGTCAACGAATTATCCAAAGTCCTTGTTGAAAATCTATTGGAAATTAATGAATCCAAATCGAACAGCACTTCCAAATTCTTTAACGATGCAGTAGAGGGCCTGTTGGGAGGAATGATTTGGAAGCTCAAAACCAGTTTTCCGAAATTTTGCACCTTGCCTCATATCATCGCCATTTTTCAATCGGTGACGACAAAAATGCTGGTTTCATTTTTGAGTTCCAACCTCACCTCAAAAAGTATGGCGAGCGCCTTTATCAATGGCATGGATTCCGACTGCAGGTGTCAAAAGCACCTTGGCCAACGCTTTTAAAAAAATAAGCTCACAGCAGTTGTTTATGGTTTTATCAAAGGACGAAGTTCCATTGAACATCAACAATAAGGGAAATCCTGCTGTTATTTCTATAGTGAATCATCCTAAATACGAATCGGCTTACTCTCCCATTATTGCCACTATTATGCACACGGTCATTAAGCAAATGAGCGTTAGGGCGCAACGTTCTTCTTTTCTATTAATGGAAGAAGCGCCAACCATAAAACTGCTCAACATGCACCGTATCCCGGCAACACTACGTAGTTATGATATAGCTACCATCTATGTAATGCAGGACAAGGTCCAGAATGATATTCTTTACGGAAATAATATGAGCAAGGCCATTTTAAGCAATTTGTCTTATCAATTTTTTGGAAAGGTCAATGACCCAGATACCGCCAAGTACTATGAACGTTTCTTTGAAATCATTAAAATACCCACCCATAGCATAAGCAAACGCAGTGGTTTGAGTTTCGAAAGCCGTATTACCAAAGGGGAAAAGGAGGTGTCCAAACGAAGGGCCGAAGTTTTCTTTAGACTAAAACAAGGGGAATTTATCGCCTTTGCAGATGGAAAGGATAAAATGGTGCAATTCCAACTACAAACTATTCACAAAGAGATACCCCAAAAACCCAATGTGTATTCAAAGGAAGATTTGAGATTGAACTTCGAAAGAACATACCGAGAAATCAAAACTATTTTTAAGTGAATGAATTATGATTTGTTAGGATGTTGGATATGTACAATTAAATTGACAAATTTTCCATTTGTTTTGAAAAAAATAAAAAAGTATTTGCATAACTAAATGGTTATATATAATTTTATAACCGAACAGTTATATAATATTGATTATGCGAAGGGATGTGTTCCAGGCAATAGCGGACCCGACCAGAAGGGAAATTTTAAGTCTTCTGGCTAACGATCCAATGAATCTTACCAAGGTAACCGAGAATTTCAATATAAGCCAACCCGCTATTTCCAGACATATCAAGATTCTTATGGAATGTGGTCTGGTT
>CAKUWM010000484.1 GCA_934699305.1 uncultured Saprospiraceae bacterium
AACCTCTGAAATAATCTATAAGATCCAACTTAAGAAGGACAACAAAACAAAGGTTGTAAAAATTGATTTAAATTAATAAAATGCTTAAAGTTTCTTATCCTCAGTACTATTAGTTTGATAATTAATAAATCTCCCTATTAAAAAACTCACATCACTTTAAAAGAGTAATGTGAGTTTTTATTAAATTTTTCTAAATACTAAAAACGAATTATATTTTTACAAATTTGAATGTTTTCGCTTCCACATTTAAAAAGTAAACTCCTGGTTCCAATGTTTTTAAATCAACACTTGGTTTATCTCTTGACAATTCCACTTCTAAAATTCTTCTACCATTCAAATCAAATATGGATGCTTTTGAAGCCATTGTGATTCCTGAAACAAAAAGTTCATTTGAAGCGGGATTTGGATAGATTTTATATTTTAAGGATTCATCATTAACGTCTGGGATACTTAATGTAGATTTCTTTACGGAAATACGTACACCATTGGTATCGCTATACTCCACTGCGTCCCATTCCTTGTCGGCAGAAAGCGTAGGTAAATTTACTGTAGCAAATGAACCTACAATCCCATTCCCCTGATATAACACAGTAAAAACATCACCTATGGCAGGTTCAAAACCATTTATCAATGTAACATTTAACGTGCCACCTAAGGTTGCTGTTCTTGTAACGATGACTTGATCATGGGAAACCCCTGCAACAGTACCGGCCAATTCAATATTTAATGACCCAGTTGCAGTTTGGGTGTAATTATTTATAAAATCATCAAATCGATAGATGCCAATTGCATTACTTGGATTCCCTGGAGATAAAACCCCATCATTCGAAAAACTAGACCCATGTTGTAAATTGATTCCACTTAGAGTACCTTTGTTAACTATCTGGGCACCAAGATTCTTTAAAGTGCCATTATTTTATAATTCGGCATATAACCTAATAAGTATTTCAGTTTCATTATTTATGGTTCCATTATTTAACAATTTTCCATTTCTTAGTTCAAACGCAGTCGCTCTATTTTCAATTTTACCATCTGCAGCTACAGTTACCGTACCAGCCTGATTAATAAAGATACTTTCATCCAACATGTTAAGACTAGTGCCATCGCCTATATCTATGTTTTTATTATTATGAAATATTCCAGCGTTTACTAGTGATGATGAAAACTCTGAAATTGATAATTGTCCACTGTTACTTAACTGGCCCGTAACCTCATTCGTAAAATATCTTTTAATATATAAAAGACCATTATTATCATTACTAAAACCTCCTTTATTTATTATTTCTCCCCTACTAACTAAAATTGTCCCACCGTTCCTAGTGGCACTCATAGCTGTGTTATTGTTTTCAAATTTCCCATTAGAAATGTTTAGAGTTCCATAATTATAAAAAAGCCCAGTAGCATCATTTACTATAGACGATGTCGAATTATTAAGGGTTATAACCCCGCCAGAGAAAACTACAATTTTACCAGAATTGGTTAAAGTGGAATTATATAATTATCGTTTCCGAATCTAATAATACTATGTTACCCGTGGTAGTTACATTAACTTGTATCCTATTAAAGTTAATGGAATTATTATTTTTAAATTCGCCCATGATTGTTAAGCCTGGAACATTTCCATTCGCCGAACTGAAACTTTCAATAGTTCCATTGTTAGTCACCGATATATCCTCTGGAATTATAAGTTTACCAAGAATTTCAACAGTATCGTTGAAATTTACCGTTAGGCCAGGATAATTTCCATCTCTCCATTGAGCCTCATCAGTCCAACTTCCATCTCCATCGAATATAAATTTAGTTTGACCAAAGGTGTTGAATGTTGTCAGTGCAATTAGTATTAAAAGTAGTTTACATCTCATGTCTTTTGTTTTTAGTGATAGTTGTTTTTAATTTTAATTATTTAGAAAGTTCTTCATTAAATATATTGGGCTTATTAATTCTTTTTTTCGAATTTGAGATTCTCAAAAACGGGTGAAAGAAATTGAAGTTACCTGTTGGCATAAGTATATAAGAAAAAACCCTTGCTATTACAAGG
>CAKUWM010000485.1 GCA_934699305.1 uncultured Saprospiraceae bacterium
CCAATAGTGATGTGGATTTAAATAAAAAAATAGGAGAAAAAGAGTCCATTTTATCAAGAAATAATGTGGATGTTGCCACTTATAAGAATGCTGTCACAAAACTTCAGGAGTTTGTTAGGAGCCTAAGTATCGATGCTCATACAATTAAGGAAACTCAGGATGGTTCAATAACTTGGTTAACCGCGGAGTATGATTATACAAATAATTCAAATATAACCTATGAGGGAAATAGGTTGAAAGATTTAGGGCTTTCTGTAAATATATCTTTTGAGGTCACAGCTGAGGACGGCAAAATTTATTCAAAAAACCTCCCTTTAGTTTTTGATGTTTATCCTCGAAACACCTTCAAGGGCAAATTCTTGGAGTGCCAATTAGAAGTGGGAAAGCTAAATACTTTAAAATCTATCCAATATTAAGTGGGACAAATTTTTAAACTTTAAATCCTATCTTTAATAGATAATTTATGATAGCAAGGATTAATATTTTGTTGTTTTTGCTCGTCATCTCAAGCAATGCTTTTACTCAATCGTTCTCAACTTGGTCGGGAAGTGGATTTTTTTTATCTGCTGATGGTTACATTGCAACTAATAATCATGTAGTAGATAACGGCTCAGAAATTTCAGTCGATGTATTTACAAAGGGAATAAAAAATACTTATAAAGCCGAAATAATAAAAACAGATGCGAGTAATGATTTAGCAGTCATTAAAATTGTTGATGCAAATTTCAAAAAATTACGTCCACTTCCTTATTCATTTAAAATGATGGGTATAGACGTGGGTGAGAAAGTATTTGCAATGGGTTTCCCACAAGTGGATTTACAAGGTAATGAGGTAAAAGTAACAAATGGCATAATTAGTTCAAAAACAGGGTTTCAAAATGATAATAGGAGCTATCAAATCTCTGCTCCGATCCAACATGGAAATAGTGGGGGGCCGCTCTTTGATTACTCCGGTAATCTTATTGGGATTACCTCTTCAGGGCTTCCAAATTCTGAAAATGTGGGTTGGGCTATTAAAATCACATACTTAAACAATTTATTGGACTTAATACCTAATTTTCCAGACTTATCCTTAACAACATCTATTTCTAAACTTCCTTTTACAGAAAAAATAAAAGTACTATCAGACTATGTAGTTTATATAAAGGTTAAAAAGCCAAATTGCGACTTAAATATCCCTGATAATCTTTTTAAAAGTATAAATGCTTCGACCAGCTACAAAGATATTGTTCAACTCTTTAATGCAGAAGGTGATAATTATCGTACTGACGATCAAGGGGACAGCAAAGTTTACTTTTTTAAGTGGTATTTTTGCGAGAATGAAGAGTTTTTCGTGGACTGCTGGTTTAGGAATGACAAATTAGTACTTGCAAGAAAAACTTTTAAAGCTGAAATCTGTTCATATAGCTTAAACGAAGAAAACTATCGGCAAATAAACACCGGTATGACATATCAAGAAATTGCCAGAATAATGAATGGTAAAGGTGATAGATTTCGTACAGATTTTAATGAGAATGATATTAATTCCTATTACAGGTGGTATGATTGTGCAAATAAAAGTTCCTTTTTTGAAGTATGGTTCAGAAACGAAAAAGCTATTTTAAAAAGAAAGGATAATTTAGAATCTAGAGGATTTTTAAAAAAGTAAATCCGGGAATCATATTTGGTACACTTTACTACTCTTCTTAAATCATCATTCACCCATCACCTCTTTTTCATGCACCATCGGATCACACACAGCTACCGTCAGAGATTTCTCTGCAAATAACTGTATAGCAAGATGGAGCTTGGAAGCTTCAAGTTCACAACAGTAAGTTGGTATTCCGGTATCCGTTAGCTTTAAATCCGTCCCCATAATCTCCGATAAAGATTGAGCATCTTCTTTAAAGGTAACATAGTTGTCATCGTTCCTGATTAATACAACTGCATTATCATACTTGCGTTTAACCAGATTGTATATTCCGGATCATGTTGACCCGCCGTTCCGATTTATGTTGACCCACCATTCCGGCAATTTGACCCACCCTGT
>CAKUWM010000486.1 GCA_934699305.1 uncultured Saprospiraceae bacterium
TATTACGACATGGCGTGACGACGGCAACTCCCGTCCCCTGAAACCGCTTGTTTGTATTCACTTCTTCAAAGATTGATATGTGGTAAAAAACTGTTCGAGCCGGGCATTTCGATCTGATTTTTCACTTGGCAAGATAAAGTTATAAAACTTTTCATAATCCCTGTTAAATCTAACCATTAGCTGTGGATAAAATTTGATGAGATAGTGGCATATTATTGGTTCCGTTAAATTATCTATATCCAATACTATATCAAATGAGGCGGGTAGGGCGCTTTTTGTATCTTTTGTCGAAAGCTCGGCCTTGATGGTCAATTTGCCGGGATAAATCTTGTTTTTATCCGGGGAATGGTTGGCTTTATCAGAGACTATCTGTAGCATTTCTATGGATCCAAAGTCCTTACCCAGCATTGTCGTGGCAGTATATTTTAATTTTTCTGCCTCCGGGTTTTCTTTTAAAACGATAAGAAGAGAGGGTGACTTCTTATTGAATGGTTGAGTTGCTTTATGATTCGCTTCCTTTTTAGCAAAGGTCTTGTTCAATAAATAAGTTGTTATCAATTGGCGAATCATCGGAGCATAAATTAAGATTCAATAATTTTAAATTTACCCATGTTTCTGTATTTTTCAATCCTCTTGTGCACCATATTTTTGTGGCCTTCCTTGTGCAATTCTTTTAGATTGGCAATGATGTGTTTCTTGAGTATGGCCGACATTTCATCATAGTCGGAATGGGCGCCACCCAATGGTTCGCTAACAATGCCATCAACCAGATTGAAGTCAAACATGTGTTCCGGAGTTAGCTTGAGTTCATCCGCTGCCTTAACTTTATAATCCCAGCTTCGCCAAAGTATAGTAGAGCAGTTTTCAGGTGAGATAACCGTGTACCATGTATTTTCAAGCATAAATACTCTATCGCCGACGCCTATGCCGAGGGCTCCACCCGACGCACCTTCGCCGATGATATAGCATAAAATGTTGGTTTTCAACTGCGACATCTCATATATATTACGAGCAATGGCCTCTGCCTGCCCCCTGTCTTCCGCTTCTAAACCCGGATAAGCACCCGGTGTATCTATAAAGCAAATAACAGGCATTTTAAATTTTTCTGCAAGTTTCATGAGTCTAAGCGCCTTGCGGTAGCCTTCCGGATTGGCCATTCCAAAGTTACGATATTGTCTCTCTTTGGTATTGTGCCCTTTCTGATGTCCTATAATCATAATGGATTGTCCCTCCAACTTGCCAATACCGGCAACAATGGCTTTATCGTCTTTGACATTGCGGTCTCCGTGTAGCTCGATAAAGTCGGTGAAAATACGTGAAATATAATCTAAAGTATAAGGTCTTTCCGGATGCCTTGAAAGCTGTACTCGTTGCCAAGAAGTTAGGTTCTTGTATAGATTTTCTCTTTCAATCTCAATTTTTTTCTCCAACGTAGCGACCATCTCCTGCATATCCATCTCCCCTTGGTTATCCATCTCCTTCAACTTGTTGAGCTGTTCATACAAGTCAGCAATTGGTTTTTCAAAATCCATAAATACCATAGCGACACTTATTATAAGAAACTTATTTCTAATATTATTCTTACTAATACTGATGAGATAGTCATTACTTCCAATGATGATGTCCTTTGATGTAACCCATTATATAGAGACTTCCTATTCAATCAATATCAGTCTGCAAAGATAAGGTTATAATTTTAAATTTGGATTTGATTCTATCATTTGGTCGTGATTTGATGAAATATAAGATACTGCTGTCAGAAGTGAAATCTTCCTCTGTGTATTCTTATTTGCTATTTAATCAATTCATTCTGTGATAAAAAAACATGCACGACTAATATCATGTTTACTAAAAAGGACGGAATATTTTTTTGAAAATTATCGGAATTGCAAGCTAATACCGATTGGATATTCGTAATAGTCCAATTACATAGTCCTAAACAACCATCATTCCGATAGCTATCGGTAGCATTTTGATTTTAAAGAATATTGGACTGGCTTGTAAATCAATTTGGTATAAAAC
>CAKUWM010000487.1 GCA_934699305.1 uncultured Saprospiraceae bacterium
TAACCATACGACGATAATTTAACTTCCCATACATGACATTACTTAAATTAGGCTCACCTAGTTTAACATGCCCCTTATCTTTAAAATAATCTCTTTTAAAAATACGTTCAGCTTTATAATAACCGTAAGTTTCCCAGTAATGTAGCCACATGCGTAGTTGCTTCACATAGCGCTTTCTTACGTTGACCTTATCATTTACAACTAATCCGGTAACCACTTTTTGCATGCCATCAACCTGCAAACGTGTTTTACTCGGTTTAATGGTGAAACCTTGATCTACAATGATCCGTTCCATTTCTTTTAAGAAATCACTATCTTTCTGAAACACATTATGCAATGCACTAAAAGTAATATCATCAGCGTAGCGGCTGTATTTTAATCCAAATCTTTTTGCTACTGCAGTAAGAAGAAAGTCTAAACGTTGACATACTACATTAGTCAAAATAGGAGACGTTGGCGCTCCTTGTGGCAATACATTTTTAGAAACTTTTTGCCAATCCCCTTTATCATTTTGGCGCTCGACTGTCATTTTTGTACAGCATAGATTGGCAATGATATCAGCGATTTCTTGTCGACCTCTATTGTTTTTTACAATCGTAGCATATTCATTAACGACATCTTGCGGATCAAAAGACATGATTCTAACACTGTAATAATTACTATTCAATACTTTTTCACCAATAACATATGCGCCAACTTGTAATTCAAACTCACTTGAAACAAATCTTTCTCCCTGCAGATTATGGCCAATATATAAGCTGTTATCAGAACGTGATACAGAAGACAAGAGGCTCATTTTCAAATTATCAGGAATTAGAATATTGTTTTCAGACTTTTGTGACTTCTTTAAATTAAATGGCGCCAATTGCAAACACGACCATACACGTGCTTGATCTATACTCTGAAAGAAGTCCTTTAAGTCTAAATTATACACATAGTAATTACCCATATGCATTTTAGCATTGTCCACTATGGATTGTTCTTTTATAAATCCTTTAGCAGCTGAATGTGGGACAAAAATAGATTCTAAAATAAGCGCCAAGGTTTTCTGAATTGCTTTTAAACCTGCTACAGGTGCATGAATGGAGCGCTCTCCACCAGATTTCTTCTTTATTTTGAATTCTTTATATCGTGCTACTCCGGCATGGGAATACGCATAATAAGTAAGTTGTTTTAAATCAAATGAAACTGTTTTTTCTCCATAAATCAATGGCTTTGCGTAATTCATCAATTGAAGCAAATCTTCATTAGTCTGCATTTTTTCAAATGCTGATCTAATATACTCGATATGAGATTTCTCTATTTTCATAAGGTTTTATAAAGTTCAATGAAGCCTGCTTATATATTCTTTGTTTAAAATGTATAAATTAAAATAAAATCATAGAGATCATATTCAAATAAATAAAAATAAAATTGTCATAATTACTCTTTTTCAAATAACCAAAAGACATTCATCCCGAATAAATCCGGGACACCAACCGATCTGAAACAATCCGAAGAATGCATCCAGTTGGCACAAATCAATAATTTAAAGCAGGCTTTTCAAAGAACTATGCAAATATGCTTTGCGGCTATGCAGTCTATCTGCATAGTTTAATATCAGTATTATATTTTATAAATCATCTGATCTTTTGCTCTCAAATAAACTCTTCCATCAGACTTTTGGCAAACCTTTACATGTTCTGTTTTAAATTGAGTCCCAATAGGATGTGCTTTTCTTTCCGTTGAACTACATTCAATTACAATTTTAGTATGCAAACCTTGACCTTCTAACGGCCGAACTCTAATTCTGCCAGTTTCAGGGTCTTTGAAACTTTCACATCTCACATTATCGATGACGTTGCCAATCACTAATTTACTTTCCATTATTATATATAATTTTAAATTTTCAAATAAGTCAACTCACAAGCCTTACACTTCCTCTTAGTCTGATCTATATCAGCAACATTAAAACGTCCTTCCATTTTTTCAAAAATATCCAAGCCTCGGCCTAAGGTTATTTTCCAGCCATT
>CAKUWM010000488.1 GCA_934699305.1 uncultured Saprospiraceae bacterium
TCCACAGAACCCGGCTGCCGTTTATTTTAAAAAAGAAGCTATAGCATGGAGCTGGGAATTGCTCAATCAAAAGTATGGGATTGCTGCGGATAGAATTTATGCTACCGTATTTGAGGGTGATAAAGAGCATGGTATTCCGATGGATCAAGAGGCATTTGATGAATGGAAGAAGTATTTGCCGGAACCTCAGATATTATTGGGCAGTAAGAAAGATAACTTTTGGGAGATGGGAGATACCGGCCCTTGTGGACCATGTACGGAGATACATGTGGACTGTCGTACAGATGACGAGCGTGCTCAGGTGGAAGGTGCGACTTTGGTTAATAATGATCATCCTCAGGTGATAGAAATATGGAATAATGTATTCATTCAGTTTAATAGAGTCAAAGATGGCAGTCTTCATCCATTGCCTGCCAGACACGTGGATACAGGTATGGGATTTGAGCGACTGGTAAGGGTATTGCAAGGTAAGCAATCCAACTATGATACGGATATTTTCTTGCCTAGTATGAAGAAGGTAGAAGAAGTTACCGGCAAAGAATACCACGGCACTATGGAAAAGAAAGATATTGCATTTCGGGTCTTGGCCGATCACATTAGAGCCATTTCATTTGCTATTGCTGACGGACAATTACCATCCAATACGGGTGCGGGTTATGTTATAAGGAGGATTTTACGTCGGGCGATACGATATTATTTCTCATTTCTCGATTATAAAGAGCCTTTATTGACGCAAATGGTTCCTGTACTGGCTTTGCAATATAAGAATGTTTTTTCTGAACTTTACCAACAAATGGAGTTTGTTCAACGAGTGATTCAGGAAGAAGAACATTCTTTTTTAAAGACGCTGGATAGTGGGATAAAGCGTTTTGAACAAATAATAGGGGAGACTTCAGGTATAATCCCCGGAGAACGAATCTTTGAGTTGATGGACACTTTTGGATTTCCGGTGGATTTATCGGTATTGATGGCACACGAAAAGGGTAGGAGTATTGATCAGGATGGCTTTGAGGCGGCATTGGCACAACAAAAAGCAAGAAGCCGTGCATCGTCACAGGTAGAAAATGAGGATTGGGTTGTGGTGGAAGACATTCAGGATGTGAATTTCGTGGGTTACGATTATCTGAATATTGAGACTTCCATAGTGAAATATCGAAGCTATAAGGCCAAAGATAAACAAGGCTATCAAATGGTTTTAAAATCAACTCCTTTTTATGCTGAAAGTGGAGGGCAAGTGGGAGATAGCGGCATTTTAATTTCGGGTAATGAGAAGATTAAAGTCTTGGATACAAGGAAGGAAAATGACCTAATCTTACACATAGTGGATAAGTTGCCGACCGATTCCGGACATACAATCATTGCCCAGGTCGATGAGTCACGCAGGACAAAGATTACCGCCAATCACTCAGCAACGCACCTGATGCATGCAGCATTACGACAGGTTTTAGGAAGTCATGTGGCTCAGAAAGGAAGCCATGTAAATGAAAACAATTTACGCTTCGACTTTTCTCATTTTGCCAAAGTGGATAGTGCTGAGATTCAGGCTATTGAGGATATTGTCAATGAAAAAATCCGGGCTAATATCCCTGTTATTATTAAGTATATGGAGAAAGAAGAAGCACTCAAGACCGGAGCAATGGCTCTTTTTGGCGAAAAATATGGTCAGCAAGTCAGAGTTGTCATCATTGACCCTAATTACAGTATCGAATTATGTGGAGGCTGTCATGTGGGCTTTACCGGAGAAATAGGTGTATTTAAAATAGTTTCAGAATCGGCCGTAGCTGCGGGGGTTAGACGAGTTGAAGCATTAACCGGAGCAGGGGCTATGACTTACCTCGATGATATGGTCAATAGCCTAAAAGAGATAAAAAGTGCACTATCCAATCCGAAAGATGTACAACAAAAAATTGTGGATTTGCTCGCTGAGAATAAAGCGTTGAGTAAGGCTTTGGAACAATTGGAACTGGAAAAGGTAAATGCAGTACAAGATATG
>CAKUWM010000489.1 GCA_934699305.1 uncultured Saprospiraceae bacterium
ACGTATCCTATTCGTATAAGGTACGGTTAAATCATTTACATCCATTAGATTGCATAAAAAAAGTCATGGAGAAAGGCAGGAGTGTTACACTAAAACATCTTTTAATTAAAGAAAAACGTTATATCGGATTGCAATTCAGTACGGATAAAGTTATCCATGCCCTTGTTAAGCAGTTGCCTGAGGTGAAATGGAGCAACACCTATAATATGGCATACATTGCATACAATAAAAATAATCTCAATAAGATCTTCCAAATCTTCAATGGTGTTGCCTGGATTAATTGTAACCACTTTTTTGACAAAAAGATTATCAAACAGAATAACGAAGACATCGATATTACCTGGTTTAGAAAAAGACAGCTCCCGACCACATACCGGGTTTGTCCTTCCAATTATTTGGATAAACTAGAGTTGAAAAAATACGCCAACAACACTGTTAAATCTTATGTATCCACTTTTGAAGCCTTTATCAACCATTACAACACCAAGAAATTAATAGAAATAAACGAACTTGACGTTAGAAGCTATATATTAAAGTTAGTTCAAGAAGGGAAATCAAATTCCTATATAAATTCTGCCATAAACAGTATTAAATTTTATTACGAATCAGTCCTCGGGATGCCCAATAGATTTTACGAAATAGAAAGACCAAGAAAAGAAAAAAAATTACCAAAAGTTCTTTCTAAAGATGATGTCTTAAGTATTATAGACAATACGAACAACCTAAAACACAAATGCATTGTGAGCCTTCTATATTCATCCGGAATTCGAAGAAACGAATTGATCAATTTAAAAATCACAGACATTGATAGTAAACGGATGCTAATACGTATCGAAGCTGCGAAAGGAAACAAAGATCGGTATACCCTTCTTTCGCAATCACTGTTAATAGATCTTCGCGAATACTATAAACAATACAAACCAAAAAAATATATAATAGAAGGTTTATATGGGAAGCAATATTCAGGACAAAGTATTGGTAAAATTGTTTCGAATGCGGCATTCAAAGCAGGTATCCAAATTCCTGTCACACCCCATATGCTCCGGCACAGTTTTGCCACCCACCTACTGGAGGCAGGGGTGGATTTAAGGCAGATCCAGGTTTTACTGGGTCATAGTTCTAGTAAAACAACGGAAATTTATACGCATGTTGCCACTACCGCTTTTGAAAAAATAAAAAATCCGCTTGATTTTTAAGAAAATATATAAGGGATATATTCAACATATGTTGAATATATCTTAAATTGGCAGTATAATGAACATAATGTTCATTATACCATTGTTGGGCATAATTTGAGCGAATGAACATAAATCAAATTTTAGGTTTAATTTTCACACTACTTTTCTTGACAAGTTGTGCGGATTCTGATGAAAAATTAAAATTTCAGGAATCTGACAAACAAAAACTTGTCTTACAAGAAAATATTCTCACAACTGACTATTTGAAAACGGTTGAATTTAAAAATCACATTTATTCTAAAGCGTTTGACACAATAACTGAACAAACGACTTATGAATACGAATCTGAATTGTGGAAAAATAATAAAATGATTGGTGGATTTGTGGCTTCAACTTACATCCATCCAACGTCTGACTTGAATGATATGAACGAATATTTTTTAGCTTATATCGCTGGACACAATTTTGAGCTGTTTATCTCACCGAATTTTAGATACGAAAGAACATACGAAATTGATTTACCATTCGAGAAATATCGAATTTACAGAGCATTTAAAAATGACACTTTGAATATTGGATTAGCATTTAATATTTTAAAAGAAAACAAAATAATTTTTACATCAGTTATTACAAACGACCAATTTGAATTAGAAATTGATGAACTGATAAAAAAACTGAATGAAATATAAAAAACTATGCCCAACACCGTGTATAATTAATGGCTGGTTCTCGCCTACTTACGAAAATCCTCGCGGATTTTCTATTCGGTTTTTATTTGCTAAATTAGGTGCTTAAACACGCCACTAATCATAC
>CAKUWM010000490.1 GCA_934699305.1 uncultured Saprospiraceae bacterium
ATATTCCAGCAGTAATGATTATTGGCACCGGAGGCCACGGAAATCCAAATTATCACAAAGCTACAGATACCATTGACACGCTGGATTTCGAAATTATGACCCATGCGGTGAATAATATTGCGTATGCGTTGTTTAACTTTTTGGAATAAAATAGGACGTAAGACCTAACACAATTACGAGATATGATTTTTCGTCACTGTTGGTGTTTTCCACCAACAGATGTCTCTTGTGTTTTTATTTTTCAATATTCTTTTTTTATAGGATGAGTGGAACTGCGTTTTCTCATCCTATGGGTCTTTTTAAATTAATTATTGATCTTCATTGTTGAAACTTATATTTAATTCAACTTATTTTAATAAGCAGCTGGACTTTTTTTAACACAAATATTATGAATTTTATAAATAAAGATTATGTTTGTAAGACTTCCCCTAATCGTTTAAGCATCAATTTTTTGTGGGTGCATATTTTCGTTCGGTCTTATTAGTATTTACACAGCTTATATAGTCAGATATAAGCACGTATTAGAAAGGAATAAACGAAAACCTAATAATTAAATTAGAAAACAATGAACAAAAAAATCTACATTTTTTTTACACTGTTATTTATTTCAACAGCAATTTTTGCTCAAAAAAAAATCGGTAATAAAATCTATTCTTATGGAGATTTAGAGAATTCAATTAATGGGAAAACCTTGATACATTATGGCGTAAGTGACCCAGAAGGAGAAGTTAAAGTTATAGGTCGATTTAAAAGGGAATGGATAGATGCCATTTCGTGGAATAAGTTATTTATCCCTGGCTATGAATATTCAGACTCCGAAAAGAATGAAGCCTTAAATAAAAACAATATTGAAACCATTATTTTAATAAAATTAAATAACATATCCACTGCTACACAATTAACCACAACCTCTTTGTATAGTGGTTGGACAGATTCTTTTAACACTTTTGGTACAACGAGAAATGTCATTGATAATGTTGGATTAGTATTTGAAATTTATACCAAAAAGGACGAATTTGACAAACCTCTTGCTGTTATAATTGGAAACACTAAGAATATTTGGGGTGTAGGAGGCTCACAAGTAGGGCTTACTCTAAAAGTTGTTGAAAGAGTTTTAAGTGCTATGAAGAAAGAAAAAGCATTTGAATAAATATACGTAGTTCTACTTATAGGAATGTTTAGGGAAAGGTGGTAGATTGGAGGTTGGAAATTTTGATCGCTATAGTTAAATAACTACAGTTGATCGTTTTGACACACTGAGGGTAGATATGAGCACTTTTGATGCTTATAAATGTAAGTTGTGCTTAATTTGAGGAAAAAAAATAAAAGAATTTAGGGAATGAACTTAAATCAAATTAAACAACTCAAGCAATTGGAGCAAGTATTTGATTCTGAGTTGGAAATTCTTATGGAGGTGTGCTTGATGGATTTGCCTATTATTTTCTAATCTAGATATTGAAGAAATCGATAAATTATTAAATGATTATAACAACTATGATGGAGTTTCAAAAGACCATTATCTTAATCTAATTTCAAAAACAATTAATAATTTAAAATCTAAAGGAATAACTTCATTAATGGCTGTCCCCGGCATTTGTAATGGCTGTATTAAAGGCTGTAACGGGTTTTCTTTTATTGATAAATAAACAGGTCTTTATATAGATCTAATTGTTGAAGTTAAAAACAAAGAAATCAATAACTTTATGGAATGCTATGATTTAAATAACGCTAATATATCATTAAATAATAAAGAAAGAATTATTGTTAACCCTTATGATAAAGATTAATAAAAAGACAATTTGAATCAATAGAAACTTATGAAATACATTGCCATATATAAATCTGATTTCTCATATATTGAGAAATCTAATATAGATTCCATATTTTCTTTACCTGGAGAATATTATAAGACCGTTGCAAGGAGTTGGATATTTTTGAGATATTTCGTATCTTTTTTTCATGGAATTAGTAAGACAACCAAC
>CAKUWM010000491.1 GCA_934699305.1 uncultured Saprospiraceae bacterium
AAGCCGGTATCTAATCCGGTTGTTGATACCATTTCATTTTATAGCCCTGAAGGTACTAAGGCAAATTACACGACAGCTAAATGGCCAAAATCTGTTCCATTGTTTTCTCCAAGAGTAGGTTTTAATTATGATGTATTGGGTGATAAAACACTTCAATTGAGAGGAGGAACGGGTATTTTCACAGGAAATATTCCATTTGTATGGTTTACCAATATGCCTACTAATGCAGGTGTTATTCAAAATACATTTGAACCGGTAAGTTCCGACGTACTTGCTAAGATTGATCACTTTGAAGCTGATCCAAAGTATTGGCCTAATGCTTTAGCTTCTGACTTTCCGACGACTCCAAGTGCAAGTATCCCTGGTGGTTTAAGTTTGATTGATCCTGATTTTAAAATGCCTCAAGTGTGGAGGTCTAATTTAGGTGTTGATGTTAAAATCCCATCTACTCCTATAATTGTAAGCTTAGATGGTATTTATACAAAAGATATTAATGGCGTATATCAATACAATGTTAATAGAAAGCCGGCAACAGAGAAAATGAGCTATTCTGGCGATAACAGAGATTTCTGGACATCCACTTCTTACGTTTATAATAGTGCTAAAGGTCTGAATGCAACTGTTCCATTACTTACTAATATCAACAAAGGTCAAGCTTTTGTAGGAACGATAGCTGCTAATATTTCTAATTATAGAGGTGTATCGGCTGGAATATTTTACAACTATACCAATGCTGAAGATGTAACTGGAAATCCTGGATCAGCTGCCGGTTCTGCTTGGTCAAACAACTATTCTGTCAATGACCCAAATGAAGCTTTGTTGGGTTATTCACAATTTGCTGTTCCACATAGAGTTGGAGCTAATTTTAGCTATAGAATTAGTTATGCCAATATGTTTGCTACAACCATAGGTTTATATTACAATGGCTCTAATGGTGGTCGTTTTGCTTATACGTACGGAAATGATATCAATGGTGATAGAGTTAGTTTGGATCTGTTGTATGTTCCAAAAAGTGCAAGTGAATTGACCTTTGCACCATTGAAAGTAGGGGATGTTACCTATACACCTGAAGAACAAGCTGCTGCATTTGATGCTTTCATCAATTCTGTTCCTGAATTGGCTGATGCAAGAGGTACTTATGTTAAGAGAAATAGTGGTATTCTTCCATGGGCTAATAGATTTGACTTTAAAATTCTTCAAGACATATCATTTGGAGGAAATAATGGTAGCACTAAGCATACCATACAACTTGGATTAGACATCTTTAATATAGGTAATCTAATTAAATCAGATTGGGGAATCTACGAAGAGTTGAACGGAGGCTCATCCTATAACTATCCACTTATGAGAGTTGCATCTGCGTCTGCATCTGCACCTACTTTCAATATGTTGGCAGTAAATGGAAAGCTGGCTACAACTCCTTATCGAAATAAAAATACGGTGTCAAGTACATGGGGAATGCAATTTAGTGCAAGATATATTTTCTAAGCTTTAATTTTTCATAGAGTTAGAGGCTGTCTTTTGATAGCCTCTTTTTTTTTATATTTTATTAATTTTTCATCTTTTTATTTAACTTTGTAAAGTCATCAAGCAACACTTCTATCTTCACTTCTAATTTTTAAATAAAATTTCAATTCGATGAAACAGATTTTAACTTTTGTATTAATCCTATGTGCGGCTTTTGTTATGGGTCAAAAGCATAACGGCACTACACCATTTGTAATCAGTGAAATAATGTATAATCCACCTGAATCGGGCGATGATTCATTAGAGTATATTGAAATCAGGAGCTTAATTGATTTTGACTTTAATTTGAATGGTTGTTATTTCTTAAAAGGTGTTGTAGATACGTTTACCTCAGATGATATTTTGCCTGCTAATGGATATTTTGTATTTGTAAAAAATAGCAAGGCCTTTAAAAATGTTTTTTCAAGTATCAATGTCAATGTTAGACAATGGAAAAGTGATGCATTGAAG
>CAKUWM010000492.1 GCA_934699305.1 uncultured Saprospiraceae bacterium
ACCATGCTGTATTTAACATGCCAGAAAGTTATAAAATCCAACAAAGCCTGATTAAATTTGGCATATCCACCAAAATGATAATCATCAAATGATTTTAATACAGGGAATTCCCGATGAAAAGTCTTCAAAAGATGTAGTTTTGGATTGAGCTTCAATACAGGAATGGCAATGATTTCCACTTTTTCGGAAGAAGCTTGATAAATTCCTGCCACCGTTCCGCCACTTCCAAACGGTAGAACAATATGGGTCATATCAGGTATTTGTTCAGTGAGTTCGGTATATAACTCTCCTGAACCGATAAAAGCCAAGTCGTTACTGCCACCTTCCGGCACAAAATATTCATACTCTTTATTGGGATATCCTTCAGTCTTTATATGTAAAAACTCATTTCTTGGCAATGGAACAACATCCATACCATTATTGCGGCATGAGGAGAGTGTAAAATTATTTACATCGACATAATCTCCGTAAATAAAACCTTTCGTATTAAATTGATAATGTTTACCGGCCTGACTTAATGCCAATAAATGATTGGAATATGCGCCTCCAACACTAATAACGGATTTTACTTCACGTTGTAAAACTTCAATAATGTTGTACTTCAGTTTTCTCCACTTATTGCCTTCAATAAAGGGATGAACTAAGTCATCTCTTTTGATATATAATTCAGTTCCGTCCTGCTTCCTCAAAATAAATTCGAGAGGGCTTGCAGGCATATCTGATATTACAAATGTCAACGCAATAAGATTTCATCGCAGAAAAGCCATGCTTCATGTCCGGCTCCTTTTTCTCCGTCAGGGATTATTCCAAAACGTTTGATATTTACCTGCAATACTGTAACATCAACGGGTTGTTTAAATTGGATAAATGCTTTAGAAATATTTCCCATCTCATTGATAGTTACTTTACAAGGTATTTCTGTTAAATTATTTTTATCATCACCACCTAATAAAGTAAATGACTTAGGAGGATATATCCAATTCCCTCTGTCATCGTAAAATCTAATCTCTGCTTGACTTATCGTCTTTTTTGAATTAAACTGGAAATTAGCATTTATATCTTTCCCCGAAAAACCAAGCCATTCATCACCACCAAAACTATCATCGGTGCCATAAAATCCATTGTGTAAAGCCACTACTCCACCCAGATTATACTTTTCACTGGGTTCCGCGTCTAAATTCATTATAGCTGAACAAGCGATATTAGAAACATACTCTTTGGAATAAACAGGCATATCAACTTTCTTTTCATCATCCACCATTCTTGCTTCCACAACTCCCATCCCATAAGGCATATCGATAGGTTCTGAATAGGGCAACCAAGCAGTAGTTGTCTTTCCTTCAGTAATACGGTACAATATATTAGCTGGTTGGGCATCGGTAGTAAAGGATATCTTTTGTTTGTCATCGACATTATTGGATTTAATTTCTAAAGTGTAGAAATGATGCGCATAATTTATCTTCCAGGCATCCAATCTTGGTAATTGTACTTTTAATCTTCGCACAAAATCAGAATAATTTTTACTATCCTTAGGAGACCAAAGCACTTCTGACAAAGCAAACGAACGTGGGTACGCCATATACTGAACGTGTTCGGGACTTGCAATGTATTCCGTCCATAAGTTGGCTTGTCCTCCAAGGATGTATTTTTGTTTATCTAAAGGCAAACTTTGCGGCGTTGGGTCAAAAGAATAAACTTTTTTCAATGTAGTCAACCCACCAAAAGCAACCGGTTCACCGGGTCGTCGTGCTTGAAAATGATCAAAGTAACAATATGCTCCCGGCGTCATGATGACTTCATGGTTTTGGTTGGCTGCCTCGATACCTCCTTCGGTGCCACGCCACGACATCACAATGGCATTTTCAGCTAATCCGCCTTCCAATATCTCATCCCAACCAATGATAGTCCTGCCTTTAGAAGTTACATACTTATCAATTTTTTGAATAAAATATGATTGAATACCTTCTTCATT
>CAKUWM010000493.1 GCA_934699305.1 uncultured Saprospiraceae bacterium
ATCCCAAAGGATAAATCTTTACCATTTATATTAAGCGGAACTGTAATTATGAAGCTTTGCGGAATATTATCATGGGACACAACTCCTGTATCAATATTCTTTTGCAGTATGTCTGTATTATTCAGTTGTTTATTTAGCGCGTGGTCTATCAGTGATCTTTTTTGCGAAAACCCTATCCCGGTACACATAATTTGAATAATGACAATGCACAAAAGCATCCTGGTCTTATTATTTGTTTTTACAGCTATCACTTTTATTAATTAGTAATAAAATTTTACCTTTCTTCAACCCGTTATCTGATAATTTTGTCAGCTCAGCCATGTAGCTTTTTATTATAGTTTTATTTTCTCGTACACGTTAAAGTACTCCCTAAAAAACGAATCATTCTCTGATTCAGATGCTTTCGCCAAATATTCCACAACATTATAATATAGCTTACATGATTGATTGAAGTCGAGGGACCCAAAGTATTGTGATTTATTCTTTAAAAATGGAGTAAAAAAAATTTTACCCTGATTCATATTATAAAGGATCTCTTCAAAAGATACGCCATCGTCACTCGTAATATCGACCGAATGTAATTTTTTGTTTGCCTTACACCATTTATGAAGTCGTTTTAAAGTATCAATAGTGATGCACTTATTTAAATTGTTTTCTATAGGTGTTGTAGCATAATTCATCAATTCCTCACTTATACTGCAAATATTATCACTATGCTTAATAATTCTGTCATAATCAGTTAAACATTGGGTTAAGAAATAAATAGAAAGAAGCGCATTTTCTCTTCCATACTCTTTAACAAGCGTATCGTATAAATTAGTATATTTAGGAGAATGTGTAAACGATTCCTCCTTAATATTTGATTTCTCACTTGGTTGTTTACAAGAAGCGAAAAACAATATAATCCAAATGGCTAGTTTAAAATGTTTCATCAATATACTTTTTTATAGCATTAAACATTGCACTGCCTATTTCGTTTTCTTTATTTTTTATAATATTTCTTATGTTTAAGTTTGCTATTCCTCCAAATTCAATTAATAAACCAGCAGTACCATTGAAATTATTGAGCACGCCCAATGTTGTAAATCTCGTATATCCTTTTACTTGTCGGGTATTATTTACTGGTATGAAAAATATAAATTTTAGCTCGTCCATAATGTAGTTTGACAGTTTTTTACTCTCAGCTTCATTTTCCTTAGACTGTTGATAAACGGAAAAAACACTTTCATCTTTACCGGAATTAAGATGAAAGCTAATAAAAATGTCTCCATGCTTTTTATTGGCGAATTCATATCTCCAGTTTACAGGTGGCGAAGGATCCACCTTGATATCATCTTCACGTGTGGCAAAAACTTTAAAACCGTTCTCCGATAGGTGGCGTTGAACAGAATTTGAAACTATTAATGCATAATCTTTTTCATATTCTTTTCCATCGACCGCTCCAGGATCGAAAACGCGATTTTTTGAGTTGTCGTCTCCATGCCCTGGGTCCAACACAATTACAGGGTTTTTTCTTCGCAGCTCGAACCAACTGCCTTGCGTATCCAGCCAATAATTGTTATGTGCATTTGTTTGTTCGTTGCCATCTCTCATTGGGTTTGACCCTGCATAACTTACTTCCAGATTGGGATTCAGAACGTGTGCATCTACAAGTACACACAAAAGCGCTTTTTTTTGTGATGTTGCTGAAATCGCATCACGCCACAGTTTGGTTGTGTTTTCATCTTTTCCTTTAAACACGAATGGGAAGACCGCAAATCCATCTGTCCTCACTGTAGTTCTCAACTCAAAAGTTTGCAGTTCCCCGCTCATAACAGACATTGCATTCATTTTCTTTTTAGTAATGACCCCATCCCTATCAATAATATTTGCCCTTATCTCTTTGCCCTGCAGTCCAATGGTTTGCACAACCAAAGCCAGGTCTTCGCCAATACCACCCCATTTGGTTGCAACATACTT
>CAKUWM010000494.1 GCA_934699305.1 uncultured Saprospiraceae bacterium
CACATCGCCGTTGTATGTGATGGGCGCCGTAGTAAGCGGCGTCAAGGTAAGCGAAATGTTGGCTATAGGCTCGGTATCATGTGTCATATGGACACTTACCTTAACCACCACGGTTAAATATATTTTTATTACTCTTAGGGCGGATAACAAGGGGGAGGGAGGTATATTCTCTTTATTTTCTTTGGTTAAAAGGCAGCGTAGATGGCTGATAATTATAGCTATTATAGGTGGGGCGATGATGATGGCCGATGGTATCATTACTCCAAGTATCACGGTTTCTTCTGCAATAGATGCTTTAAAGATATACAATAGTGAGATACCTACGATTCCGATTGTAATTGTAATATTAGCGATTTTGTTTTTTGTGCAACAATTTGGAACAGATTTTATTGGGCGATTTTTTGGTCCTGTTATGCTGGTATGGTTTACTATGATAGGAGTTCTTGGATTTATTCAAGTAATGGACTTTCCGATAATTTTAAAGGCCTTTAATCCTTATTATGCATTTGAAGTTTTAAAAGATAATCCAAAAGGACTTGCTTTGTTGGGTGCCATATTTTTATGTACAACGGGCGCAGAGGCATTATACAGTGATTTAGGGCATTGTGGGCGACGCAACATTCAGATTTCATGGATATATGTTAAGGCATGTCTTATTTTTAATTATTTAGGCCAAGGTTCATTCTTATTAAATCATATCAATCAGGAATTTAACCAAAGTGTGTTTTATGCGCTTATGCCTCAATGGTTTTTGCCTATAGGGATTATTATTGCTACATCAGCTTCTATCGTCGCGAGTCAGGCGTTGATTTCCGGTTCATTTACATTGGTATCCGAAGGGATTTCCCTTAATCTTTTTCCAAAACTTACGGTACAATATCCATCCAATATCAAAGGGCAATTGTATATACCCTTGATTAATACTTTATTTTTCTTCGGATGTGTTGCAGTTGTATTGTTTTTTCAAGATCCATTGGCGATGGAGGCCGCGTATGGACTTGCTATAACATTTACCATGCTTATGACAACAATTTTGTTGTTTTATTACATGAATTTGAAAAAAATACATCCTGCTTTCAAATATGGGATAACCGGTCTATTTGCTATAATAGAATTGGTATTTTTGATTGCCAATATCAGTAAAATATGGCATGGAGGTTATGTAACATTGATTATCGCCGGAATTATCATATTTTTAAATTATATATGGATAAGGGCTTATAATATCAAGAGTAAGCATACCCAATATGTCAAATTGCTTCATTATAATGAGCAGCTTGTTTCATTATCCAAAGATTTAAGCTATCCTAAGTTTGCAACGCATTTGGTATATTTAACGAAGTCTAATATTGAGGATGAAGTTGAGAAAAGCATTTTGTACAGTATCTTACAGAAACAGCCTAAAAGGGCTGATTGCTACTGGCTGATCAATGTGAAGGTTGTTGAAGACCCATTTAGGATGGACTATCATGTTAATTCGCTGATAAAAGATGATTTTATCAGAGTAACATTTTATCTTGGATTTAGAGTGCAGCAAAGAATTAGCGTCTTTTTGAGACAAGTTGTCACGGATATGCTCCAAAAAGGTGAGTTGAAATACACCGAGAAATACCATTTCATGAAAGAATCCAATGGGGTAGGGGACTTTCAATTTATATATTTAGAGGATGTTTTATCGTATGAAAGTAAAGAGAATATATTAGAGAAATTTATTTTAAATGCTCAGATTGCAATAAAGAAATGGACAGCTAATCCTGAGAAATGGTTTGGATTGGATACCTCAGTCGTTCACGCCGAAAAAGTGCCTTTAATAATCCGTCCAATTAGTGGAGTTACGCTAAATAGATTGGACAAACCATTTGTTGAAGAACATTAATTTTTTCTCCTGACTTTGACACAGGGACACCCAAAAAATCGGAACTAAATAGGCTGTTCGATTAGCTCTGCAATTGACTGTTG
>CAKUWM010000495.1 GCA_934699305.1 uncultured Saprospiraceae bacterium
GATAAATACCATAGATCCAATCTTTCTCTTTGTATCATTCCGTAATAATACCAAGAATGGCAATACGAAATTGATAATCAAGTTACCCCAAAACAAAACAGGATACTGTTGCATTTGTCTATTGAAATATACGGTCTCTTCTCCATTGTTTCCATACCATATCAACATAAACTGGCTAAACCATAAATAAGCCCAGAAAATAGTAATTGCAAATACAAATTTTCCTACGTCGTGCAAATGCTCTACGGTAACAAAGTCCATAAACTTTTGTCCCTTTAAGAATATTATCATCAATGCAGTAAAAGCAAAGCATGCCACAACCCATGAAGCAGTCGCATACCAAGCAAACAAAGTAGAATACCAATGTGCATCCAATGACATAATCCATTGCCATATCATTGCTGCACTTGAAAAGCCGCCGATAGGTAAAAAGATTGCTGACAACCTTTTCATCTTGGTATATTCCGTTAAGTCATCTATACCCCCATTATTATCTTGAGCTTTAGATAATTCACGTAATTTATATGCAAAATATGCCCATGCTCCTAAGACAATAATTGTTCCTAAAGTGTACCAGGTAGGGTTTAAAAAGCCTGATTTGCCTTTAAGGATAGCATCATTGGCAACATCTTCTAAATCAGCCCAATGATACAAGTGATGATAATGACCCCATACACCTCCTACAATTACAAGCATCAATATCAAGCCTACTATTAAAAACATGGAATAAGCTTCCCACAACCGTTTAAACGCTACAAACCACATTCCGTATGTAACTATTCCCATTGTCATCAGCAGCAATGCAGCAAAAGCAATACCTGTGAAGTACATACTATTATGCAAAAAATTAGACCAGAATCTAGTATGTAAAGCATCATCCGTAAACCATGTCCACGCCATACATATTATTCCTACTGCCATAAAGGCAAATAAAATATTCTTGTATTTAGATTTGAATATAAATTGATCCATTCTTTTTGTTAATTTATTGGTACTTTGTATTAACTATCTTTTCTGATTTAATTCGCTACAGCCGTTGAATCCGATACTTTATTAACCGCACCATTTTTATTTGTTGAAGCAATAAAGTCGGTCTTATTGAGTGTATTTCCATTCTCGTCATACTGCAAGCCTTTATTCTGAGCTTGTAATGCACGAATATAATGAATTACCTGCCATCTTTCTTCATACGATAACTTATCAGCATAAGATCCCATTACATTTTTTCCATGCATGATAGCAAAATAGAATCTACCATTCGAAGCAGCCGTAAATTCATCACTTGTCAATATAGCCGGTTGTGCAGGGTATTTACCGTCATCTCTTACCAAGTATCCCGAGCCATCACCTTTTTCACCATGACAAATACCGCAATATATATCATACAATAGTTTACCATGTTCCAATGCCTTTTTTGTTATCGGATATGGGTTTATTTTAATATCATTCTCAGCTCTCGTCCTGTCTGCATCAGTATCAGCATAATAAAAAGGAACTGAGCCATTGACTGTTTCATTGGCAAATTCCTGCTGGACCATAGCCGGAATAGGAGCATTACTGTACTTTGCTAACCCGACATACCCTCTGGCAATAGTGCCTTCAACAGGATTTCGTGGCTGGGCTAATTTCAAATAACCATCCAAATTCCAACGATTGTAATAAAAATAATCCACCAAATTGGCTTCATACGCGATGGAGTGACCCATGTCCTGCATGTACTCATGTCCAGGTTTATTACCATCTGCCGGAGAGCAACTCTCCAACATCAAACCAAAACCTATAAGCATCAAGCCTCCAAAAATCTTTAATTTATTATAGTTCATCTTTAAAAGAATACTGCTTTATTAAATTAATTTTGTATCTACCAATGACGCACCGTGTCTTGAGAAAAAAGCTTTTGCATTCGCTCGTGTCGTTTCGTCTGCGTCCGTCATATCAAATGATATACAGAATTTAT